>JBAZHD010000012.1:0-51309 GCA_041652515.1 Methanoregula sp. | reverse complement strand
TCTTGAATACGGTTTCGTATTTACTCCGTTTGCGTTTCATTGGGCAAATGAATTTTGCAAACGGAGTTCAAAATACTCTTCTTCTAAATTTTACTTCATCCTAAATCTGGAGAAGAACCCAATTAAAATGAGATTTTTCATTCTGCCTCTTTTCATTAGATTGACAATCAATATATATTTGTAGATTGATTGAATCTGGCCACTCTGCAGAATTTGTTTCCTGCATAATCGGATATTTTTTCCCTCAGGGCACTGCTCCGTTCCATCCAGTGTCCGGAAGTACAAAAAAATGCAGAAAAAAGATCGGATCTGCCATAAAATCAGGAAACCGACCACAGCCTTTAAAAACGGTTTTAAAGGTTTTTTGGTCAAACGAAGCATAAAGATAGCATTAAATAGTTGCTGAAGTATTGTATATCCTAATCCCAATACGGGGTTATACAATCCCAATACGGGGTATGCAATGACCGAAGACAAACGAAAAGCACAGCTTCTGAAACTCTTCAGCTCCATGTCGGGCAAGACGAAGATCGTCGAACCGATGAAGAATATCCATGGTACTCTGAGAGACAGCGATGCGATCGAACGGGAAGTCGCGCTCGTCATGCGAGAGATCACGGAACAGGGAATCTTCAAGACTTCCTTAAAACCCATCCAGCTGGCAAAACTTGTCACCTCGTTCTATGCAGGGAAGAACGATACCGAGATCGCCCGCGAACTCGGAGACGAGAAACTGTCAAAGACCGTTGCCCGGGCCCGGGTGAGGCTCAAGCTCTTCCGGGAGCTCGACTTCAGGATGCCCTTTGACAAGCTCCAGATGGAAGATCTCGTTAATTCCGGCAAGACCATGAAAGAGGTGTCCGAGGAACTTGGCGTCAGCCCCTCGACCCTCCGCGAATACCGGCACGTGATCGAGGAACAGGAAGACCCGACCATCGATCCCTATATCGACCGGATCCGCGATGTCATGGAAGACCGCGATCTCACCGAACAGATGACCAGGAGCGCTACGGACAACAGTCTTGGCGACTCTATCGATATCACAGAAGCTGAACTGATAGACGTGACGTAAGGGAACCCCCTTACCCCGAATCTCCCCCTTTTTTTGTAGTGATGGTGTGCGCTCTCTGAGTGGTTCGTCAGAACCTCGAGGAAAAGAACTTATCCGGGTTCATCGACTGAATGCCTGCATGCCCCGGGATGCGATAGTAACGCACTACCCGTCCGGAAAAAATAAACAAACCTGCAGGTCCATAGTATCGCAATGCGGCCCGTCCCCCAACGGTGGACTGGTGGCAGGAGGGGGGGATTTATGTCATGAAAATTGGTTTTCTCCTGAGCATAACAAACCCGGCCGGCGGGTTTCATTGCAGATCCAAAATTTCATCCGCCAGAAGTTTGATCTGCATATATGCAACTCACCTGGCTCGGCCATTCCTGCGTGCTCCTTACCGGTTCCAAGAAAGTCCTCATCGATCCGTTTATTGAAGGAGGGAGCGTGGCGGGGACGAACCCGGATATCGTTGCCGTTACCCACGGGCATGACGACCACATGGGTGAAGCGGTTGCGCTCAATAAAAAGACGGTGGCAATCACCGAGATCGCCAAATATCTCAAGTCAAAAGGCATTGCAGCCGAAAGCATGAATATCGGCGGGACCATCACGGTTGACGGTGTCACGTTCACGATGACTCCCGCACTCCATTCCACGTTTATTGAAGAGGCGGGGCCCGGGTTTTCCGGCGGGGCAGCGGCCGGGTTCGTGATCGGGATGGATGGCGTGAAGGTGTACCACGCCGGGGACACCGGCCTCTTCTCTGACATGAAACTGATCGGGGAACTCTACCATCCCGACGTTGCGCTCCTGCCAATTGGCGGGCGGTACACAATGGGCGTGGCAGAGGCGATGATGGCGGCAAATTTCATTGGGGCAAAGACGGTCATTCCCATCCATTATAACACCTGGAACAAGATCGCCGCCGACCCGCTTGCACTCAAAAAGGCGGTCGAGCGGACAACGGATCTCATGGTGAAAGTACTCCGGCCGGGCGAGACCTTCGTGATCTCTCCCTGATTCCTTTCCTGATCTGTTTTTTTCACAGTAAAAGAGAAATTCTTATTTAATAACCGGTGTCATCTGTTCATTAAGGAGAAATACCGTGGCACTTGAGTGGGATCCGATTCTGTTTGTTAACCTGCTGTTATGCATCGGGATTGTCACTCTCGGTTTTCTCTGTTTCCACAGAAGTGGCGATATGCTGCCGGCCCTCATCGGCGCTGCATTCGGCCTGTTCGGGATCTCCCATGCAGCCACGCTCCTGGGATTCAAGGTTCCCCTGACCATCCCCCTGATCCTGATCAGGACACTTGCGTACGTGCTGGTGCTCTTCGCGCTCTGGCAGCACCTGAAAAACAGTATGCTCCAGAAAGAGACGCGGCAGGCGTGGGTAGATTTTTTCAAGAGCGATACCGGGCAGGCAGACGAGGAAAAACCGGAGCAGGGCCGGTAGCCCGCCCGGTTTTTCACGGACGGGTACTGCGTACCGGAACCGGGAGACCGGGCCGGTTATAGCATTTTCTGCACGCCTTCTTCACGTGATGTGCTGATGGTAAAAATGCTGGTGAACCCTGCCATCTCAAAGACCCTGTGGACCGCCGGCCTGAGTGATACAAGAATGACCTTACCCCCGCTCTTCAGGAGGTCCCGGGTGATCACCAGCAGGACTCTCAGACCGGCGCTCGCTATATATTCCGTCTTTGAAAAATCGAGGATCATCTTTTTTGGCGAGCCTGCAAGGATTGCCTTCAGGTCCGATTCCACGCCCGGTGCATTGTTTGCATCAAGCCGCTCCGGGATCATGACGATTTTAATATCATGATCGGTTGTCATCTCCAGAACCATGCCTCTTCCTCCGTATTGTATGAAAGGTATCCGGCCTTTTCCCTGATTAAACCCCGTGTATGGAGGGTTTCACGTATCGTTCCATACCAAACGAGGCCAGCGGGAGGAGCATGTACACCATCGTGCTGCTGTCAAAACCGGTAAGGGCAAGACCGATTGCCAGGAGTGAGATGAACGGGACGAGCAGGTTTCTCACCGTTCCATAGCGTATCCGTTCAGCGGGAAAATCCGGGGCAACCAGCCACCTGTTGTGGGTGGCATACACCCACTGGAGCGCGAAGATCAGGCCGAGAATGAGGAGGCTTGCCTCAAAGGTAATGGCTGCAGCGATATCGTTGTCATAATCCCCGATAAAACTGGTCGTGAACGGGATGAGGGTGACAAAGAAGAGGCCGACGATACTTAAGGACATGAAGTTCTTGTCCAGGAACTTTAAGTGGCTGAACTGGATGTGGTGAGCAGTCCAGAACCCGGCAAGGACGAAGAAGGCGATGATGTAATGGTAGAAGTCCGGTATGAGGCTGACAAGGGCCTGGGAGGCGGTATCGGTGACGAACGCGGAGCGTGGCAGGATCAGGCTGGTCACAAGGAGGGTCATGGCAAAGGCAAAGATCCCGTCCGTTAAGGATTCAAGCCGGTTCTTCTCCAGCCTGAGTTCCTGTTCATTATATGATTCGCTCATGGGAGTATCTAAGATGGTATAGGACGCATCTGGATTTAATCGTCATCCAACAGTCGCACGGAACCGGAATTCAGACACCCCGGCAGAGTATCTCCATGAATCCGGCCGCAGAGGTACTCATCATTATTCCCGGTATGATCGCGCCCGGTGTTACGTACTGCCGGATTCTGCTTTCCCGTACCGGACCAGCGAGAAGAAGATGCCGGCAATGCACATTGCGGCAAAGACCGCCATCGAGATCTGCATGCCTTCGATGAACGCGGGGTAGAGATCCGGCGTGATCTGTACATTCCCGACAAAGATTGCAAGTACCATCATCGTGATACCCATGGAGAGCATCTGCCCTCCGAGGCGCATGGTGCCCAGCGTGCCGGAAGCCACCCCGTAACTGTTCCGCTCCACCGAGCTCATGATCGCGTTGGTATTCGGTGACGAGAAGATCCCAAGGCCGACACCGAGGATAATGAGGATGAAAATAATGGCCAGGAGCGGGGTGTCGCTGCTGATGAACACGAGGAGGACAAGGCTCAGTGCGGACAGGGCCATGCCGGCCGATGCAATCTTTCCCGGTTCGATCCGGTCCGAGAGGCGTCCCGCTGCCGACGAGACCAGCGCCATGGCTACCGGCTGGACCACGAGGATCATCCCGGCATGTTCCGGGGAGAAGCCATTGATGTACTGCAGGTACAGGCTCAGGTAGAAGGTGACTGCGAACGTGGCGCCGTAGTTGATCAGCGCTGCCAGGTTGGAGAAGAGAAAGACGCGGTTCTTAGCGAACATGCGGATATTCCAGAGCGGGTAACTGATGCGGAACTCGCGGGTGATAAAGACCACGAGCATCAGCGTACCGGCAATGAGGAGGACGAAACCCTTGCTGTCCGGCAGGATGGAGAACCCGTACATCACGCAGGTGAGGGTCAGGCCGTACTGGATCGCACCCCCGAGATCGAACCGCTCGCCCCGGCAGTCTGCCCATTCCCCTTTGAGGAACAGGACGATCAGCGCAACGGCTAAAATCCCGATGGGGACGTTGACAAAGAAGATGCTCCGCCACCCGAAGCGGTCGGTGAGTATCCCGCCAAGGAACGGTCCCATCGAGAGCCCGAGGTAGACGGCAGTGGTATAGATCCCGAGCGCTTTTCCCCGGTGCTCCGGCGCGGTCACGGACGTGAGGATGGCAACCGCGGTGCCGAAGATCATCGCGCTGCCGAACCCCTGCAGGACCCGCAGCAGGATCACGGCAACGGCTGACGGTGCAAAGACCATCAGGAGCGATGCGAGCGTGAATATCGAGAGCCCGGCAGCAAACACCTTCTTGCGCCCGTAAATGTCCGCGATCCGGCCGAAGGGGACGAGGAAGACTGCCGATGCGAGCAGGTACGCGGTCGAGACCCAGCCCATCTGGATCGCGTCCATACTGAACTCCTCCGCAATGCTCGGGAGCGCGATATTGACTGCCGAGAGGTCAAAGGGGGTTAAGAACCCGGCCAGGATTGCGATAAAAAGCGCGGTATTCCGGGTATTGGCGGTGGGCATAAAATCCGTACGTGATGTTGTGCGGAATGGGTAATAATGGAGTCGGGCGGCGGCATGCCACCCAAAAAACACGGGGGCCGGAGTCCCGTTACGGTATATATTCCCGGAGCTTCTGCACGCGGGCAAGCTGCTGTTTTGCCTGCTCTTTTTTCTCTTTCTCGATACTGATCATGATCTTGTCGATCGCTTTTGAGAGTGCATAGATCTTCACCGGGCGTCCTTTGCCTTCGGCCTTGTTCTCCCTGATTTTGATCCAGTCCTGCCCGATCAGGTAGTGCATGGCAAGACTGACTTCCGGCTGGCGGAGGTCAGTGCCCCGCTCGATATCGCGCGAAGTGGCTTCGGATACATTAGCAAGGAAGACCAGTACCTGCGCAACATTTTTCCGTGTGCCGATATCGATCAAAAGGCGGACAAACTCTTTCTCTTTTTCAGTAAAGTACATCACGTTCTGGGGTTTCATGCATCACATCCTCCCTAAAGCATATTATTTTTCCTCATATATTTTTATTGGTGTGTTACCATACAGGCCGGCCCGCAGCAAACGCAGAAAATCCATGGTTTTTTTGTCAAACCGCGGCTTTTTCTTGTTCTGTTCACCCGGCTTTTGTGATGTCCCGGATAATCGAAATGACGACCGGTGTCCCTTTGAGGTCAAACATCTGTGCGCTGATCTCTGCCTGGATGCGGTGGCCGTCCTTTGCGACAAGGCCAATCTCGTAAATGCTGTATCGCTTTTCATAGAGCACCTTCATGATGAGCGCGATAAGTTCTTCCTGCCCCGATTGAGCGATATCCGCCAGCGTGAGGGTCGTAAGTTTTTCCTTAGGATACCCGAGCATCTGGCATGCCTGGTCGTTCACTTCGATGAACCGCGCCGGGCGGTCTTTTACGATGCTGTGGACAACCACGGCATCGCTGACATTCTGCAGGAGCAGGCGGTATTTTTCCCTGTTCTCAACAATCTCCACTTCATCTTTTATAATCCGGGTAACGTCCCGTACCGATTCGATCGCACCGTCCACCAGCCCTTTCTCGTCATAGAGCGGCGATGCAGTGAGCCGGAGTATTGCCGGCGCCCCGCGGATATTTTCGGCAATCATTTCTGCTTTCACCGTGCGATGGTTCCTGACGATCGAAGAATACCCGTTCTTTAAGAGGGTTTCGTCAGGTTCCGTTAGCAGGTCGAGGAGGGCTGGTTTTCGCCTGCCAAGGATACGGAAGCTGTGTTCATAATTACCCTTGCCGATAACCTCGTCGGCCCCGGCCCCGGTCATCTCTTCCATTGCCTCGTTCCAGATGATGAGGGTGCCGGACCTGTCAATGGCAAAGGTTGGTTCCGGGAGGAAATTGATGATATGGACCAGCCGGCGCTGGGACATCTCGAGTTCGCTCTGGATCTTTCGCCTGCTCGATTCCAGGTCGATCATCTCGAGGGCGTACGAGATGTCTTCGCAGAGCTCGGAAAGGAGCCCGATCTCGGTATCGGTGAATGAACCCGGCTCCTTCGAGAAGAAGGTTATCGCACCCCGGCTCTGATTGCAGTTGGTGATCGGGAACGATGCTGCAGAACGGTAGCCTGACAACCGCGCTTGATCTGCCCAGGTCTCCATCTGCGGATCTGCAAGGATATCGTTACTGATAGATGGCTGTCCCTGACGGATTGCGGTTATGGTCAGCCCGTTTCCCGCGGGGCAGGGTTCGGAGGATTCGTGGACGTCGGTGAAGAAATCGTCGAGGGTCCCGCTTGCGATCATCGCTGTCACCTTCTTCGTTGCCGGGTCCTCGAAACCGAACCATGCCCGGATAAACCCGCCTTCCTCTACGGCGATCTTGCATACTTCTTCCATCAGCATCCGACGGTTCTGGATTCGCACGATCGCTTCGTTGATGCGGCTCAGTACCAGGTACAGGCGGTTGAGCCGGGCTACCTTGTCCTGGCTTTCGCGCAGCTCGACCGCATGCCGTACTTTTGATGAGACCTCGGCAAACTGGGCTTTGGGCTCCCCGCCTTTCCTGACATAGTAATCGGCCCCGTAGTTGAGGGATTCGATCACGATCTCTTCCCGGCCCTTGCCGGTGAAAATGATGAACGGCAGCCGGGGATATCTTTCACGGATGATTTTTAAGAACTGTATGCCGTCCATCTCCGGCATCTCGTAATCCGATATGATTGCATCGCAGCCCGATGTCTTCAGCAGTTCGAGTGCGGCTTTTGCGGAGAGTGCTGTTATTACCCGGAATTCCGGATCCTTTTCCAGGAACAGCCTGAGGGTATCCAGCATGACGGGTTCATCATCTACGTAAAGTACCGTTATCGTGATAAATCCGCTCCCGGTAAATCTCCCTTCACTGTTGTGAATAGATTTGGCATATATGTTATAAATTTTATGGATCTGTTATTTTGGACGGTATCACGGTTACCGGCAGGAACCGGATGTCATTTATCAGAAAATGAATAACCCTGTGTATATCATGAGGAGGTAAGGCTGTACTCCCCGTAATCTTCTTTACCGGGTTGAACCGGGAAGTTCACCCCATGACTTTGGAAATCAGGGGCGTATATTATCCTGCAGAAGAGAAAATGATCCGGTGAAAAACCCTGAGGACAATCCTGCCTGATCGTTTTTGTGAAAAACCTGGCGCAACATCCAAAAACCTTGACGATCAATACCAGCCTGAACATATGTCCTCAGGAAAAAAATCTCTCGCGATAATGGTGCTCACGGCGATCCTGTTCTTGAGCGGAAGCGCTGCAGCTTATTCAGGAATCCAGGCGGTCATGGGTGAAGAGGTAACGATATCGGGATATGCCAGCTCCGGCCCGTACGTGTACCTCTTTCTTACCGGGCCGAACCTTCCTGAGAACGGTATCGCACTCCACGATATTACGAAGAGGGCCGACCAGGGCTACTTTACCAAAGTCAGCGTGGACGGCGATGACCGCTGGAGTTACACGTGGCACACGGGATCGATCAACGGGAAGCTGGACGAAGGAACGTACACGATCTGGGTCGTGAGCGGCCCGAACGATCGCTCCCGCCTTGCCCAGGCAGATTACCGGACCATCTCCGTTACGATCGGGAAACCCTCGATCACGGTCGATACCCCGGTCCAGCCCGGCACCATGGACCTGCAGTCGGTCCCGGGCGGGGCGTCGGTGACGGTCAGCGGCGATCCCCGCGGAACGACCCCGCTGGTGATCAGCGGTCTTTCCCCCGGTACCTATACGGTTACCTTCACCCGGTCCGGGTACGTGGATATGTCCACGCAGGTTATCGTGCAGGCAGGGAGTACTTCCGAGGTCATTGCAACGCTCCAGCCGAAGACGGGAGCGCTTGCGGTAAATTCCTCCCCGCCCGGTGCCCGGGTCCTGCTGGACGGGGCCTATGCAGGCCTCTCACCGGTTCTGCTTGAGAATATCTCCGCTGATAATCATACGGTGGGGGTGGAAATAGACGGGTATACCGCTGCTTCCCGGACGGTCAGCATCGCTGCCGGCCAGGTAAATCCTGTTGAAGTATCCCTTGTCCCGGTCCCCGCTCCCGTAACCCCCGCGACAACCCGGGCAGCCGGGCCCGGGCCGGCAATAGCGGGTGCCCTGTGTCTCATCATCCTCGGTGCAGCATGGAGCCGCCGTAACTGGTGAACTCCGGGTCGCTGACGTCACCGCGGATGCTGCAATAATTTATATGAGATTGAAAAAAAACAGGACTGGAGTACCTTTATGGCTGCGACACCGCTGGATATCCTGATGATCCTCTCCCTGGGAATACTTGCAGGTACCGGGACCGGGTTATTCATCGGGTTTGTTGCAGGAAAACAAACGCCGGATTTCACTGCAATGGAGAAAAAGGATATCGCGATAAATGTCGTGCTCATCCTCGTCTGTTCTGCCATATTTTGTGCAGTGCTGGCCTGGTACCTGTTCGTGTACCTGGTTAAGTAAAACCGGGCATCGCCGCTGTGATTACATGGATCTTTTTTTGATGTGAGCCTGTTCTCCCGCTCGCGCACCCGCCATCCCTCCCGGCCGCTGCCACGGGCAGGCAGTCGTGCGCGAGGAGGATGTCCAGAATAAATGTTAAGAAACGACCGCGTCCCCCGGTCGCACGCTGCTGATCCAGCCCCGGTAATCAGCGGGGAACTTCCGTCAGGTACTGCATGATCCGGTCGATGACGACCGGGTTCTTTGGCAGGCTGATATGGCAGAACAGGTCCGGGCGCTGGTCCTGTCCCGATGCGTCCGGGCCGGGCGGGATGATATCGAGCGGGATGCCGGGGAGGGCAGCTTCGCTGTGCGCAATAACCCCGTCGCCGGCTAGCGTCTGCCGGTACCTGCCATCATCGCCAAGCTCCCAGGTTTTGCCGTCAAATACAGGAAAAAATGCCGGTGTCCCTTCCGGGTTTCCCGTGACGATGACCCGGTAGAGGATGTCCTTACGGATCCCGGCGGTGCGGAGCTCGGCCATGACCCGGCTCTCCGGCCGGACATCCTGTACCATCTTATCATTTTCCGGATCAAATCCACCCGGGACGAAGACGCCGGTCAGGCGGCTGATGATCGCGACCCCGTGTTCCGGATCAGTGAAGATCTTTGCCAGGGCCGACCCGTTGTTGGGAGGGCCAAGCCCGATCAGCTGGCGGACATGCTCCCGGCGCTGCGTCCTGTCCATCACTTCGAGACAATAGCGGGTGATGCAGGTCCCGAGCGAATGGGAGACGGTGTCCAGCGCCCCGTAATACCCGGTCTCGTCCCGGTACTGCCGGACATGGTCCCGGAGCGCTGCTGCAATATGCGGAAGGCTCTCGTGTGCCATCTTCTCGTGGCTGAACCTGCTGTACGGGATACCGGCAGCGTCGAGGCGGGGGATGAGCCGGTTCCAGACCCCGGGGTGGCTGTTCCAGCCGTGCACGAGGATTACCGGAACGGGAGCGGGGGTCATTGTATGAGAATTTGTTTTTCAACAACGAAAGAATGTGCGATCCGGGCGGGGTTTCTTACTGTCTTTTCCCGATACTTCACGCTGCTGAATTCATGGGTGAAGGAATCCCGGAGCAGATTACGCGTTCTGGAAAAACATGCATGAACCGATCAGGTTCACCCCAAACGATGAAAATCTTGTAAATATAGGATATTGGGAGGGCTCCCCGCCTCAGGGCCTCCGTACGGCACGGCGGGGCAAGAGCGGTTTCCGGGAAAACAGGAAATTGAAGCCGCCGCGAAAACCCCCGCGGGGGCGGCGGCACCTATCGTAATGGGGGTATAGGGGCATCAGCCCCCATCAGTAATTCATGAAGTGGCTGATTTATAGTCAAGAATCTAAAGTTTAATACAAACGTGATTGATTTTACTGAATTCCCGCGCCCGTTCCCAAATTCGACCCCGCATAACCAATTTCATTTTTCAAGTTGACGTAGATTCAAGGTTCTTGACTATAATATGGAAATATTATTAGAATTTCCATTCTGTGTGCCTGTGGCCGCAGGCATCCTCAGCGCTTTCATGGGAAATCCGCTCATAATTCTGACGCCCCCGGGGGCATCCCTGTATTGCGATAACGATGTATTACCCGTACAAAAATTGAAAATTTCAGTTAACATAAATCGTCCAATCGCAATGCCCCCCCTTTCCAGACTGAGGACAGTTGGTGTAAAGGGAGGCATCACTTCCCACGAAAAAAAAGAATCTGATGAGTGGATTCCGGGTTATCTGAATTTTTGTCAATCAGAAAATCACTGCTGCACCGAACTGAACCGGTACCGCCCCTTGGGAACGCGAAGCTCGAAACACGCACCTTCCCCATAGACCCCGGTCTCGCGGATCCCGATGCCGGTGATCGAGAGGATCTCCTGCGAAAGGTACATCTCAAGACCGGTCCGGTTGAAGAACTGGCGGTTGAAGATCTTCTCCTTTGCCTCAGGAGGTACGCCAATCCCGTCATCTTCGCAGACTATGTGCAGCTCCTCAAAGGACTCCTCGCAGAAGAGCCGGATGCGGGTGGTCTTCTTCCCATGCTGGACCGCATTCTGCACAAGGTGCAGGAACACGCTTGAGAGGAGCCGGTCTGCATTGATCTCAACGCCTTCTATGTCAACGGAGAGGCTGATCTCCCCAAGACGGATTCCTGCGCAGGATCTCTGGATCGATTGTTTCACGTCCTGCCATTCAGGGGGCTCATTACCGATGTCCTGGTACTCCCGGGTAAAGGTGATCAGCGCCTGGATGGCCTCCGTTGCGGCCATCTCTTTCTCCAGTACCGCACCCTCCTTCGGGTCAGTGTTTACCTCCCGGGCCAGGTCGAGGTTGCCTTTCAGCACCGTGAGATGGTTGAGGATGTCGTGGCGGATGATGCTGTTTAAGAAACTCAGCTTCCGGTTTGCCAGCTGGACAGCGGTCTCAGCCCGTATCTTGTCGGTGATATCGTGGATTGCAACCACGAGTTTCTGAGTTCCGGGAACCCGGGTGATCGTCATGAGCGCATTCCTGACGTCGCCGTCCCACCGGATGAACCGGACCTCAGTGTTGATCGGGCCTTCGCTCCGTAAGGATTCACTGGTCATGAACCGCATGACACTCCGGACATCCTCGGGGACAACAAACTCCATCCATTTCTTCTTTCCCTCGATCTCCTCACGCACGTAGCCGAGGATCCGCCCGAACTCCGGGTTGATGAACGAGATGGTGTCATCCTCTTCGATGATGAGTGTTGCAGTCCCGACGTTATCCAGGATCTCCTGGAATTTCATCAACGTGTTCTCAAGAACCGTCTCGCGTTTCCAGCGCGAGGTGACATCGGCAATGGACTGGACGGCACCGATCCGGTTGCCGCCGGAATCGCTGATTGGTGCGGCAAGGCCCCAGAGGATCCGCACGGTATTGTCGGGATCGATGGTCGGGTTCTCGGCCATGAGTGCGTTCCCTTTGCGCCGGATGGTGATATATCCCCACTCCTGGATCTTTTCCGCAGTTTCATCGATGAGATCGATGAGCATCGGGCGCTTCGTGCCGTAGAACGGGATGGCGTACTCGTGGTCTCCCTTACCGATCATGTCTGCCGCCATGATCCCGGTGCTCTTCTCCATGGCCCGGTTCCATGCAATGATCGTCCCCTCGTTGTCTATGGCAAACGTGGCGTCGGGAAGGTTATAGAAGATGTCGGAGATCGGGGGACTCCCGGCCGTACATGTCTCCTTCTGTTGTTTCTTTCGGGTGATCTTCTTTTTGGACGTGGGTTTTTTCTTGAGCGACATCTGGCTGTTCTCCGGTTTTCCTTTCTGGAGGACACCCGGCATACGGGTGTACCAGGTTCTGCAGCGGGCTTCTGAATAGAAATCGATAAATGGATAAATATATCTTTACCATTCCGATCCGGCCCGGGGCCTTTTGTCGTCCGTTCAACGATCCTCGCGGATCTCCGCCGGATTTCCTGTTACGGTGTGTACCTTTTTTATCACGCCCGGCCTTTACTGGTACAGGTACATCTATGGCAATTGACTGGTACAAGGAATTTGTCGACCTGAAGTATGAACCGGCAAAGGACGATCTCGTCTGCCTCTTCTATTTTGAACCCGCTGCCGGCGTGAGCGGGAAAGAAGCCGTGGGACGGATTGCATCGGAGAGTTCGACCGGCACGTGGACAACGCTCTTCACCATGCCGCCGCGGATGAAGGCGCTGCAGGCGACCGCGTTCGAAATCGAGGGAAATGTGGTGAAGATCGCGTACCCGATTGAGCTCTGGGAGGAAGGCAATGCCGTCCAGCTGCTGAGCGGGATCGCAGGCAATATCTTCGGGATGAAAGCGGTGAAGAACCTCCGGCTGATCGATGTCTCGCTGCCGCTTGACTACCTGAAGCATTTCAAGGGGCCGCACTTCGGCAACGAGAGTATCCGGAAGATGATGAAGGTCCGGGGCCGGCCGCTGACCGGCGCCGTGCCCAAACCCAAGATTGGCTTTACGGCAAAGGAGCATGCGGAGGTGGGCTACGAGACCTGGATGGGCGGGTTCGATTTCGTCAAGGACGACGAGAACCTCACGTCCGTCTCGTTCAACCGGTTCGATGACCGCGTGAAGTACATGACTAAACTCCGCGACAAGGCGGAGAAGGAGACCGGTGAGAAGAAGTCCGCGTTCCTGAACATCACGGCCGATGTGGACACGATGAAGAAGCGGGCCGACCTGCTCGCGGCCAATGGCTGGAACTACTGCATGATCGATGTGGTCGTAGCCGGGACTGCAAGCGTCATGACCCTGCGGGACTACTGCTCGGACCTCGGGCTTGCGATCCACGCCCACCGGGCCATGCACTCGACCTTCACCCGGAACAAGAAGCACGGCATCACGATGCAGTTCCTGGCAAAGATCATGCGTCTTGTCGGGGTTTCCCAGATCCATACCGGGACCGCGGTCGGGAAGCTGACCGGCTCCCGCCGGGAATCCGTTGCTCTTGCCGACCTGCTCCGCGAGAAGAAGACGAAGGCGGTCGACGGCATGCTGCTCGATCAGGACTGGGGGAAGATCAAGACGGCGTTCCCGGTCTCATCGGGCGGGCTCCACCCGGGGCTGGTTCCTGATGTCATGGATATTTACGGCACCGAGATGGTCCTTTTAGTCTCGGGCGGCATCCACGGGCACCCGAAGGGGACCCGGGCCGGTGCCCAGGCTACCATGCAGGCAATCGAGGCATGGCAGGAAGGGGTGACGCTTGAGGAGAAGGCAAAGAAGGCGGTGGCGCTGAAGGAAGCGCTCGGGAAGTGGGGGCACTATAAGCCGGTATAATCCGGAACTTTTTTTTTGATTTATTCGCGTGCAATGAAATTGTTTTGTGAGATATTTTTCCGGAATTTTTTCCGGGCCGTATTTCCTGAAATAAAATTTCCGGAAGGTAGTGTCTCTATTTTGCTGTAAAATCCGAAGCCTCAGTATCCAAAGAGAGCCTCTCGCTCTTCAAAGATAATTACCGGTTACCGGTGATCCAATCCTCATTAATATCAATAAGAACAGACCCGGCCGCACGGGCAGGAGGTCGTCGCTGAATGACGGCTCTCTTTTTTCCGGCATTCCTGCAGTGCACCCCGCCGTAAGACCATCGGCACGTTAATTACCGTTCGGATAAAAGATCAACGAATTAACCGGGTGCCGGAACTATCGGGGAAGGTTTTTCCGGGATCCGTATGTGCATGCTGCAGCTGGTGGGAGATGGAGTTACAACGGTACGGTCTGGTTTTTGTCGGGTTGTTGATCATTGCGCTGGGGATTGTCGTGACGCCGGTATCGGCAGGCTACCATACCATTCCTCCTGAAGACCTGGTCACGATACCTGTTGTTACAGATCCTGAAAACGCCACTGCCCTCCTGGAGACCCTGGCAGATGCCCATGCCTTCAGATCCCCCGGCACGATCGCAGTGACGGCCGATAATACAGCCGCCGATGCTTTGGTCCCCGCGGTGCCGGAACCGGGAATTTCCGAAAGTATCGGGCCTGCCGACCCGCTCCAGGCAGCGATTGATGCAACACCCGACGGTGGCACCCTCCTGCTGGACCGGGGAACGTACAACGGGCACGGTCTCACGATTGTAAAGAACATCACCATCCGGGCCAACGCAGCAACCGGGGCCGGTCGTTCCAATACGATCATCGATGCACAGGAACAGGACAGGATCTTCACGGTTACTGGGAATGTCTCGCTTACCCTTGCGGACCTGACCCTGCAAAACGGGACCGTGATTGACGATGAGGGTGGCGCGATCTTTGCATCGTCGGACGACAGTACCATTACGGTCACCTCTGTCAGCTTCTCTGACTTCTCGGTAACGGGTTCAGCTGACCAGATGGGTGGTGGCGCGATCTCATCCTATGGCGTAATCAGCGTCACCTCATCCTCCTTCAGGGACTGTTCGGTAACAAGTACAGCACCCGGGGGTTACGTGTATGGCGGTGCGATCTGGAGCGGCGAATTAACCACCATCGCCTCATCCACATTCGAAGACTGTTCGGCAACCGGTGAATGGGTTTATGGCGGTGCGATCGATGGCACCGATACGGTCACCTCCTCCTCGTTCAAAGACTGTACGGCAGCCGGTCTGGTATCAGCAGGTAACTCGTATGGCGGTGCGATCTACGATGCCGGTTCGGTTACCTCTTCCACGTTTGAAAACTGCTCGGCAACCGGGAATGTCGGTGTGGGCGGTGCGCTCTTCGAAGTCGCTGACGTTACCTCTTCCACCTTCACCGGCTGCACGGCAACCGGGACTGCCGCTGCCGGCGGTGCGATCGCTGCAGCCGGTAACGTTACCACCACCTCCTTCAAAGACTGCTCGGCAGCAGGTTCGGCTTCGGGGGGTCTGGGGTATGGCGGCGCGATCTTTATTGCCGATTCCGTTGCGTTCTCTTCCTTTGAAAACTGCTCGGCAACCGGGAATGCCGCTATTGGCGGTGCGCTTTTCTTTATCGGTGCCGTTACATCTTCAACCTTCACCGGGTGCTCGGCAGCCGGTACTACCGGAATGGGAGGAGCGATTGCGTCTGCCAATACCGTCACATCATCCACATTCGATAACTGCTCGGCACAAGGCATACAGGGTATCGGAGGTGCGATCACCGGCGCCGGTACCATCATGTCATCCACCTTCTCCGGTTGTACTGCAACCAAGGGCGGCGCAATTTATACGGGCAGCAGCACCGTCACCATCACCACTTCCACGTTCTCCGGCTGCACGGCGAGCGATACCGGCGGTGCAATTTACAGCGAGTTCACCCCCCTGGATATCACTTCCTGCACCTTCTCCGGCTGCACGGCAACCTACGGCGGTGCTATCTATTCCAGTGAAGACAGTTCCGTTACTATCGGGTCCTCTGTCTTCCGGAACTGTATCGCAGAATCCGGGGGCGGTGCACTCGCGGCCGAATCCGGGGCCACTCTTACCGCCATCTCTTCCACGTTTGAAAGCTGCTCGGCACCCGATGGCGGTGCCATCATCACTTCCGGGGATTTGGATATCCATTTCTGCCGGATATACCATAATACGGCAGCAGGTACCGGCCCGGCCATCCGGATGATACGCGGAACCGTGCAGGCCGGGAACAACTGGTGGGGCACCAACAGCGATCCCTCGCCATTTGTCTACGGGCCGGTGACAACGAGTCCCTGGCTGTTGCTCAACATTACCGGGGATCGCAGTATCCTGGTAACCCAGACCGCTTCCATCCGGACAAACCTGACAAACAACACGGCCGGTGTCGACACCACGTCCGGGGGAATCTTCGTCCCGGACGGTATCACCAACACCTTTGCTGTTCCCAGCCACACCGGCTCGGTGTCGCCCGTGACTGACGGGACAATAAACGGGGTTGCAGGTACGACCTACACGCCTGGCAAAGCCGGCACCTGGACCATCTCCTCAACGGTCGATGGCCAGACCGTATATTTTGACGTTGGCGTTGCCCCACTCTTCTATCCGACCCTGGACACCCGCACCAGCGACTCCGATCCCCAGCCAACGGTCAACCCGACTGCAGGTATTCCGGCTGCCACGGTCCCGCTCATGACCGTGACCGTGAACATTGGCGGGGACTCGAAAGCATGGCAGGCGATCGTGACCGGCACCGGGCTCCGGGACCTCATCGTGACCGGCACCGTGCAGAACGGCCCGGGCTCCAACCTCACCGCACCGCCGGGCATCGTCTACCAGTACATCAGCCTTGTTCCGGCCCGGTACGATACGATCACCAAAACTGTAATCAACTTCACTGTCCCGCAGGCGTGGCTGGATGAGAACCATATCGCCCCGGGCAGCATCGTGCTGTACCACCAGACCGCGAACGGGTGGGTGGCGCTGCCGACAACGGTCGTCTCCACGAAGGACGGGACGGTGTACTTTTCTGCTGAATCGACCGGCTTCTCGCTGTTCGCGATTGCGGGGGCGCCGGGAGTCCTGACACCCCCGTTGGCTTCAGCGACACAGGATATCGTAAGCAAACCGGTGCAGGAGCAGACTCCGGCGCCGGCAGCCCCTGCGAAGATCCCCGTCACAACGCAGACCACCGCACCCCCAACAACGTCAACACAACTGGCCGCACCATCCCCGCTCCTGAATATTGTGCTCATCATCGCGGCGATCGGCATCCTCGCCGGCGGGGGATTCATGGTCCGGCGCTGGTGGATCCACCGGCAGAACCCGGCGCTGTTTGAAGAATGCTGATGCATTCTTCTCTTCCTTCAGGTCGATGTTCGTAAGGTTTTTGCGGAGTACGAACAATCTCTTCCCGTCATGCCGGACCAAGACGGAACGTCAATGATCCTTCTTTTTCCCACGCTCCCACAATCAGCCATGATCATCTGCTGTTGCCGGCTGAAGAACGGTAATCACACAACCAGATTCATTTCGGAATGCTTATGCCAGCAGGCACGCCATACGTAGCATTCATCACCGGAGTGTGCTGGTTGTTGCCCAATGCTGCTGTACGTCCGGGAACGGTGGACCGGGAACAACGCCGGCCAGCGTTCCGTCTCCTGATATGCGTCCTTACTGTTCTTGTTCTTGTCATGCCATGGCCGGTGCTGGCAGGGTATCATACCCTTGATTCCGGCGACAGGGTGCCGGGACCGGCAGCAGGACCCGGGCCATCCCGGGATATGATACTGGACGCTGCGGTTGCCATGCCGGAACCATCAGGTTCTTTCGACAGTATCGGACCCCTGGATTCGCTCCAGGACGCTATCGACGATGCGGCTCCCGGCAGCACCATTTACCTGGATCCGGGGATATATCGCGTGCACGGGCTCACGATCTCGAAGAATATCTACATCGTGGCCAACCAGTCGGCCGGTGCTGACCGGAGCAATACCATCCTCGATGCCGAAGTAAAGGACCGGGTCTTCAACGTGACCGGCCCCTCCTCGGTCGTCATCGACAACCTCACTCTCCGGAACGGGTACGTGAACGGTGATGGTGGTGCTGTCTATGCCCCGGATAGTCCCCTGCTGTTTATCATGTTTTCTGACTTTGAAAACTGTACTGCCCTCCATGGCGGAGGGGGTGCTGTCTATTCCAATGCTCGCATAACCTTCATTTTATCATCGACATTCTCCCAATGCATGGCGATAGGTAGCTCTTTTTATACTCAATCCTATAGTGGCGGGGCGGTATATGCCAGTGGGGGCACTCTCGGGATCCTCTCATCCACGTTCACGGATTGTTCGGCACCGCTAACCTTTGGCGGCGCAATCGAATCGCACAGTCGGCTGGTCGTTGCCGAATCTTCATTCCTCCGCTGTTCGGCAGTAGACGGAGGTGGAGTCGATATATACACCGATGCAGAGATCCTCCTCTCGAATTTCACGGACTGCTCGGCGACGGGGTCCCCGTCGATCAATTATCCGGGATTCGGTGGGGGTATCTGGTCTATTGGTGCCGATGAAGTGATCCTCGATTCTCTGGTATTTTCCGGATGTTCTGCACAGGGTAATGGCGGGGCCTTCTTTAATCAAGGTCCTATCAACACCATAACGTTTTTTAACAGTTCGTTCACCTGCTGTTCGGCAACCCGGGGCGGTGGAGTATATCTCACACGCAGCATCACCACCATCGAATCCTCAACCTTCACCGGCTGCTCAGCCGGGAGCGGCGGGGCTGTCAGCCTCGATGGCGGCACAGGTGTTCTGCATTTCAACCGGCTGTACCAGAACACCGCCAGCGGCACAGGCCCGGCCATCAATGCCACCGGCGATGTTGATGCGACCCGCAACTGGTGGGGCGACAACCTCGATCCCTCTCCGAAGGTTTTCGGGCCGGTGACAACGGACCCGTGGCTCGTGCTCGGCATCACTTCAACGCCGTCATCCATCAACGCTGCCCAGAGCCCCGCGATCCGGGCAAACCTGATCTCTGACTCGGCCGGCACCAACACCGCGGGAGGTGGAATATTTGTCCCTGCCAATATCACGAGCAGTTTCGCGGTTGTTACCGGCAACGGTTCGGTCTCGCCCCCAGCTGCCGGGACGGCAAACGGTATTGCGCAGACCCGGTTCCAGCCGACAGGCCCCGGTACGGCCAACATTTCTGCAACCGTTGACGACCAGACAGTATATCTCGGCCTGACTGTCTCGCCGGCACCGGCTTCAACACCCGTTGCCACGCTGGACACCCGCACCAGCGACTCGGATCCCCAGCCCACGGTCAACCCGACTGCTGGTATCCCGGCCGCTTCCGTCCCTCTCATGACCGTCACCGTGAACATCGGCGGGGACTCGAAAGCCTGGCAGGCTGTTGTGACCGGTACGAAACTCTCGGAACTCATCGTCACCGGCACCGTGCTGTCCGGCTCCGGATCTAATGTGACAGCACCGCCGGGAACTGTGTTCGAGTACATCAGCCTCGTACCGGCCCGGTACGATTCGATCACCAAAGCCGTGATCAACTTTACTGTCCCACAGTCGTGGCTGGACGAGAACCACATCGCCCCGGGCAGCATCGTGTTGTACCACCAGACCGCGAATGGCTGGGAGGCGCTGCTGACCACGGTTTTGTACACGAAGGACGGGACGGTGTACTTCTCCGCGGTCTCGCCCGGGTTCTCGCTCTTTGCGATTGCCGGGACGCCGACCGTGCTGACGCCGCCGGGGATTGTATCAACACCGGAAATCCTGAGCACTCCGGTGCAGGAACAGGCCCCGGCAGCGGTTGCGAAAGTCCTGGTCACCACGCAGACCATCGCCCCGCCCGCCGCAACCCCGCAGCCCTCAGCGCCGTTGTCGCTCGTGAACATCGTGCTCGTCATCGCTGTGATCGGAGTGCTTGCCGGGGGGGGATTCATGGTCCGGCGCTGGTGGATCCAGAGGCAAAACCCGGCGCTGTTCCGGGAGTATGACTGAACAGAAAAAACCGGGATGGACGGCAATCTTTTTTTTTGTTCCGGCCCTGAACAAAAAATAACACATTTATCGATACAACTCCAACACCGGTGGCATGGATCCAGCCCCGGCTGATATTCCCCGCCACAACTATACGCTCCTGATCGTCTCCATAGCGCTCGCCAATTTTATGGCAGCATTTGACTCGACCATTGTCACGATTGCGCTTCCCACGATAGCGACTATCTTCTCCCTCCCGGCAACCATGGCGAGCTGGGTCATCACCGTTTACGTATTGATCATGGCCGGGTGTGTCCTGATCTTCGGCAAACTCTCCGACTCAATCGGGTACAAGAAGGTGTTCCTGTCCGGTTTCTTCATCTTCACCGTCGCATCCTTTGCCTGCGGTTTCCTCCCGGTGTATATCAACTCCTTTGCCATCTTTATCGCCTCGCGTGCGGTCCAGGCGATCGGTGCGGTCATGATCGTATCGGTCGGGCCGGCCATGGTTGCCGCGTATATCCCCCTGGAGATGAAAGGAAAAGCCATGGGTACAACCTTTGCGTTTGCTGCCCTCGGGATGACCACGGCGCCGGTTGTCGGCGGGTTCCTCACGCAGTACCTCTCCTGGAGCTGGATCTTCTACATCAACATCCCCATCGGTATCTTCGCACTTCTCCTCGGCGCACGGGTCATCCCGGCAATGGAGGGGAATAAACCGGTGCACGGGTTCGACCGTGCAGGCGCCGTCCTCATCTTTGCCGGGCTTGCATCGCTGCTCTATGCCATGTCGGAAGGGCAGTCGGCCGGGTGGACCGATCCGGTGATCCTTGGTTCTTTGCTCCTCGCGTTCCTTGCGCTGGGTGCCTTTATCCGGTGCGAACTGTCTGCCCCCGACCCGCTGCTCGACCTCCGCCTTCTGCAGCAGCGAAATTTTTTCCTGACCAATGCGGCGCTTGTCCTCGTCATGGTCGCCAATGTCGGTATCATTTACCTGGTCCCCTTCTATCTCCAGTTCGTGCAGGGATACTCCCCGTCCGTTGCCGGGCTGCTCTTTGCGTCACTCTCGGTCGCGGTCATGGCCGGCGGACTCCTTTCCGGTCATTTTTTTAACCTTGCCGGTGGCCGGCGGATCAACATCGCTTCCGGGATACTGGTTGCAGCCGGGTATTTCCTGGTTACCTGTATACGGCCGGATTCGGCGGCCGGGTTCATGGTTCTTTGCCTGGTCCTGATCGGGCTGGGCCTCGGCATGATGCTGACTTCGGTATCGACGATGGCGATGACTTCGGTCCCGAAAAAAAACCAGGGGATGGTCTCGGGGTTCATCTGTCTTGAACGGTTCGCACCTATAACGATCGGCCTTGCCGCGTTCAACATGGTATTCATCCAGGGCATGAATGCTGTCGCCCCCGCGAGCGGCGTGGTGAACGAGGCACTGGCAGATATCGGGACGGACGTGCTCCTTTCGGGGTTCAGCCTGGCATTCCTCTTCGGCTGTGCTGTCAGCATCGCGCTCCTCCTGGTTGCCATCCTTGCACGCCAGGAAATTCATCCCGATTACCTGCAGGAGCCGGCTGGTCCCGGTGTTCCGGATAAGTCCTGACGGGCGTCTGCATTCTTTACGGAAGACACGGCCAGCGGACCCTGCCGCATCCCCCAATCCTCCGGGCGGTCACTGTGCCTGATCCGTGCACCTGTCATCGCCGCACCCGGTGCAATGGGTGGCGGGAAGACTCCCCCCCCATTCCGGTCATTATTCCCGTATCTTTCTGACACCCCACTCGCTGACGCGGAGCAGATTAATGGTACCTGCGGGTTCAACCATTACCGGTTACGGCTCAATATTGTCGCTGGTGCATGACCTCAATTTATCTTGGTTACTGGGCTTTCCGGCATCAGTTGATCTCATGACCCGGAAGATGATTACGGATTGTACCCGGTGCAGGCACCTGGCTGAATGTGAAGCCCACAGCATGAGGCTGCCTGTGGACACCGGCAGGAATCCGGTCCCGGTATCCCGGCTGGCGTTGCCACGGGGAATTAAGATGCGCTGCCGGCTGTGGCGCAGATCCGGGGGCGGCCCGGTCCGGATCTTCTGGCATCTACATCTGAGTGTGGGCAGGCTAAACTATTGATGAGCCGGGACACGCAACCCGGGCCTCCGGGATGTACCTGTATGACCGCCGGCCCAGGCCAATCCCCCTTCCATGACCTTGGCACAAGATTTCCCGGAACATACCGTGTCCGGCAGTCCGAGGATCAAAGGAAATTCCGGTTCTCCGACGATTTTTTGTAACGTTCGCTACCTTCATTACCTCCCGCTCCCGATCGGACAGTATGCAGGATATTATCAGCAGCAAAAAGATGGAGAACGGCATCGTCGTTTTCTGGGACGAGAAAAACGAGAAGATAAACGAGTCATTCAATTATGCCGAACTGGTTGACATGAAGATCAATGTGCTCGACCTTCTCGAACGCCCGAAGTCCTACAAGGTCGACAAAGCCGCCCACAAACTTATCGTCAAAAAATAATCTCCTCTTTTCCGGCACCGGTTTTTTCGCGAACTTTTTGTAACGGTCGCAACCTTCAATACGGCTCATCCCCATCGAACTGTATGTACGACATCAAAGCCAGCAAAAAGATGGGGGAAGAGATTCTCATCTCGTATGAGGAGAACGGCCAGAACAGGTTCGAGTCCTACAATTTCCAGGACCTCCTTGACATGAAGATCAATAGTCTCGACCTGCTCGACCGTCCCATGTCGTACCGGGTCGACCCGGTGGCGCACAAAATACTCTCAAAAAAGTAATTGGTCAGGTGCTCACCGGATAGCCGGCAGCGGTCCATGCCGCATAGTTACCAGCAAGCCGGTATACTTTCGTAAAGCCTGCATCAACGAGTTTCTGCGACCCGGAAATGCTCGGCCCGTCCGCATGGCAGTACACGAGATACGTCTTCGTCTTGTCGAGTGTAGGGATCTTCGCGTCGAGCATGGCGAGCGGGATGCTGATGGCGCCCGGCAGGTGGCCGTTGTCATAGTAGGGCGAGACATCAATGATTACGAGGTTCTTTTCCGTTGCGATCAGGTCTTTTGCCTGTGCCGGTGTCAGGTCGGTATAACCGGTTGCTGCCGGCAGGGAGGTTACCGGAGCAGGGACCGTTGTTTCGGCTGTCGGGACCGGGCCAGCAGCAGGAGGCGCTGAAGTCTGGGTACACCCGGTACACAGTACCAGGCCGGCCAGTAACAGGATTATGGGAACTATGGTTTTTTCACAGAGATCATTCCTGGTTCCGCAATGAGCATCGCAGGCGGAACACCGGTTAATCTCTCTCCACCATAAAAAAGAATTGTTATGTACCAATATACAGTGACCGCAGTGCAGGGGCAATAGTTCCCCGGCCGGATAAACCAGACCTGATGCCGGCCGGGTTTGCAAAAACATATAAGCGTATAAGCAAACACTTATACAGATTCCATGGAGCCCTGCAACAAGTGTGAAGTATGCAACAATCTCTGCGAGATCGTCCCGCAGATGGCCTCGACATTCAAGGCGCTCGGCGACCTCACCCGGCTCCAGATCATCTACCTGCTCTCGACCGACACGAGCGGCACGCTCGGTGTCTCCGAGCTCGCGGCCCGGCTGAAAATTTCCCAGCCCGCGGTGTCGCAGCACTTGAAGACGCTCAAGACTGAGGGGCTGGTCGAATCCCGGCGGGAAGGTTTCTATATCTATTACACCGTCAACCGCGAGCGCATGGTGGAGTTCCGGGAGCATTTCGAGCTGATGCACGCGACCATCATGGCGAACTGCAACCGCGAGATGCTCCGCAGGACTAACCGCGACCGTCCCATCAAAGCCTGCGTGATCTTTTACTCGTACTCCGGTATAACCCGGCGCGTTGCCGAAGGGATCCGGAACGCCAGCGGGTGCGACCTCCTCGAGGTCCGGACTAAGAGCCCGTACACATCGTTCTCGGTCTATACAACCGGCGTCCTGCACTCGCGGAAGGAGGCCTGCGACCCGATCGAACCCGATGCGATCGATGTCTCGACGTACGATTTTCTCATCATCGGGACGCCGGTCTGGGCATGGAAGCCGGCGCCGGCGATCAACGCCGCAGTGCAGGCGCTCAAAGGCTGTGAGGGCAAGATGGCCGTGATCTTTACCACCTGCTCCAACCAGCCCGGCGAAGCCCTGCCCATTATCAGCAGGGCCCTGGCAGAACGGGGGGTCAAAGTCATGGCAGAGATCTCCCTTGATGCGGAAGATACGAAAAACCCCAATGCCGGGGGTGAACTGCTCCGGCAGATTATCGGTGCAGATCCCCTGCGGGGACTGGCTGACACAACAGCAGACAAAGAACAACAGATCGGACGAGATGTGAAACCATGAAGACCAGTATTATTTTCAACTCTTATTCCGGGAATACCCGTGGCGTGGCAGAGAAGGTCCACGCGGCCTGCGGAGGAGAACTCATCGAAGTGGTCTCCAAAGAGTACTCTTCGAAGATCACCGCGTACACCCTCGGATGTTTCCGGGCAATGAAAGGCATGAGCGATCCCATTGAACCCAAAATGATCGATGTTGCAGCCGATGACGTCATTGTCATCGGCACGCCGGTCTGGGCCGGAAAGGCAACACCCGCGATCAACGCAGCGGTTGCAGCGCTTGAAGGCTGCAAAGGAAAAAAGGCGGTGATCTATGCTACCTGCGGGAAAACCGGGGGAGACTCCCTTCCGATCTTAAAGAAGTCCCTTGAGGAACGGGGCGTGACCGTTGACGGGGAGTTCGTGTTCGACAGGACCGGCATGAAGGACCCGGAGAAGATCAACGCGATGATTGCGAAAATACAATCAGTCGGGGTCTGAAACCGTGAACGTCCTTGCCATCAATGCAAGCCCGCATAAGAACAAGGGCAACACGCCACTGATCCTTTCACCCTTCCATCCTCAGGATGGATATATCAAAACAAGCTGCCAGCGGTTCAGCGAACTGATTGAATCGCGCCGGAACAGGACCCCCGGCCTCGCCGGCCTGATCGGGGGATCCGGATGAGCGTAACGGAATGCGGGAGCGGATCTCCTCAACAACAGGGAAACAGCATCTGCTTCTCTCATTTCCTCTCCGGTCTCGTCACCCTCGCCATGTCCGATACCCCGCGTACGAAGGACCCTGGCCGAGCAGGCATTACGATTACCCCGGTTAAACCGGACGAGCCGTGAAACCATGAAGACCATCATCTACTACTTTACCGGTACCGGCAACTCGCTTGCCGCTGCAAAAAAGATCGCCGCAGCCACCGTGGACTGCGAGCTGGTCCCGATTGCATCGCTCATGGAGACCAGCGGCGATATCGTCCCGCAGGCAGAACGCGTCGGTATCGTCTGCCCGGTCTATTTCTCCGGCCTGCCTCTCATGGTAACTTCATTTGCAGGACGCCTGGATGCCGCGGCAGTAAAGTACGTATTTGCCGTTATCACCCACGGCGGGGGCGGGGAGTCGGCCGCGCTCCGGCAGCTCTACGGGATTCTCCGGAAGCGGAAGGGACGGGGACTCGATGCAGGATTTGGTGTAGCCATGCCCGGCAACTACATCATGATGTACGAATCCCCTGCAGGAAAAAAGCAGGAGGAGATCCTGGCAAAGGCAGACGAAGCGATCGCGGGAATAACCGGTCCCGTAATCCGGTGCGAGAAACGCGAGCTGCCCTCCTCGCTTATCTCCCGCATACTCTATACCCTGTTCTACCCGTGGTTCAGGTCCCATGCCCGTACCGATGACAGTAAATTCTCCGTCTCGGACACGTGCACATCCTGCGGGACCTGCGTTGCCATCTGCCCTGCGAAAAATATCGAACTGGTTGACACAAAACCGGTCTGGAAACACCACTGCGAGCTCTGCTGCGGGTGCATCCACAACTGCCCGGTGCAGGCCATCCAGGCCGGGGCCAGGACAGAAAAGTGGCAGCGGTACCGCCACCCGGAGATAACCGTTGCTGAGCTGAAAAGAAAACCGGAAGAGAACGCATGAAAACGATCATCTATTACTTCACCGGCACCGGGAACTCGCTTGCGGTTGCAAAGAAAATTGCTGCAGCGTTAAAGGACTGTGAACTGGTGCCGATCGCATCGCTCGTTGATACGCCGGGCCGGATCGTCCCGGCAGCGGACCGTGTCGGGATCGTCTGCCCGGTCTACGATGCCGGCATCCCGGTCATCGTAAAGGATTTCGCAGAACGGCTCGACATAGGGGCCGTGCCGTACGTCTTTAGCATAGTCACGTTTGGCGGGATGGGATATTCCGCCCTCCACCAGCTCAATAAAATCCTGATGCAGAGCAGCAGGAAGAACCTCGACGCTGCCTTTGCGGTAAAGATGCCGGGGAACTTCCCCCCGGTCGGGGTCCCCCCGACAGGAGACAAGAAAGAGGAGATCCTCCGGAAAGCAGATGAACATCTTGCAGCCATCGCTGTAACGATCCAGAAAGGCGAGACCGTACTCCCCGGTTTCTCTCCCCTCACGTCACTACTCAGGCTCCTGCTCTACCCCCCGTTTGCCAGAAATGTCCACACCATAGACACGTCGTTCTCCGTCGAGGACACCTGCACCTCCTGCGGCACCTGTGCAAAAGTCTGCCCGGTGGGAAACATTACCATGGAAAACAAAAGGCCGGTCTGGCATCACAAGTGCGAACTCTGCTGCGCCTGCCTCCACTTCTGCCCGGTCGAAGCAATCCAGCTGAACACGATGCAGGGGACGAAAGGCCGGGGACGGTACCGGCACCCGGACCTGAAGGTCGAGGACATGAAAGCCCAGCGGGGGGAGAAACCCGCACGGGAGACCTCCTGAAGATGAGGAAATTACCATGACAGAAACAGAACCCGGCAAATCCGTATCATCCCGGCAGAACCTCCGGAAATGGCTGCTCGTCATCTCCTTTGTCCTGCTCCCGGTAACGCTCATGATCATCTCGCCAATCGTCATCATGATGGGAGCAGCGCAGGGCATCGCCACTGGCAGTATGCTCCTCTTCATCGCGAACTTTATCCTCTCGTTCGTTGTTGCCCGGCTCTGGTGCGGGTGGCTCTGCCCGATGGGGGCATGGCAGGAGATCTGTTCACCGGTCATGAAGCATACCGTGCAGGACGGCTGGCGCAATTACGTCAAGTACGGCGTCACCGTGCTCTGGCTTGGAACGCTCGCGTACCTCTTCTTCTCTGCCGGGGGTATCCGTTCCGTGGATCCCTTCTTCGGGATGGAGAACGGGCTCTCGATCACGTCCATTGCAACCCTCATGGTGGTCGTTGTCATCTTCGCGCTGTTGTTCATCATTGCATTCCTCATGGGCCGGCGCGGGTTCTGCCACGTATTCTGCCCGGTTGCGGCCCTGATGATCACCGGCCGGAAGATCCGGAACCTTGTCGGCTGGCCGGCACTGCAGCTTTCTGCCGATTCTTCCCGTTGTATTGATTGCAGGATGTGCTCCAGGGAATGCCCGATGGGCCTTGACGTGAATGGCATGGTCCGGAACGGGGATATGGAGAACGCCGACTGTATCCACTGTGCGAGCTGCGCCGATATCTGCCCGCAGGGTGCGATCACGTACGGCGCCGGGGGCCGCCGGTGAGCGCCCGGGCCTGGCTATCCCGGCACCTGGCGGGAACGATAGGTTTTCTGCCATGGAGAACCGGATGACAAAAGAAAAAAAAATCCCGGATTCACGGCGACAGCGGGTACGGCTGGGGATCATCATCATGTCGTTCGTCCTGTACCCGGTCACCTTCGCCTACATCTCCTGCCCGATCATCACGGAGGCAGCGGAAATGGGGATCGTTGCGGGCGGCCTTGTGGTCTTTACCCTGCTTTTCATCAGCTCGCTTGTCCTTGGCCGGCTCTGGTGCGGGTACCTCTGCCCCTCGGGAGGGTTCCAGGAGGCCTGCAACATTGTCCTGCGGTGGCCACTCCGGACAAAGAAGGCCGACTGGCTGAAGTACCTTATCTTTCTCTGGATCTTCGGCAGCCTCGGGTTCGCGATCTGGTCTGCCGGCGGCCTGGACACCTTCAGCCTGCTGCACCGGACGGAAAACGGTATCTCGATCCTTGCAGCGGGGGGCATTGTCGTGTTCCTCGGGCCGGTCGTCATGATCCTGCTCTTCACGCTCGTCTTCGGGAAACGCGGGTTCTGCCACACCTTCTGCCCGATCGCGGTGATGTTGATGGTCGGCCGGAAAATCCGGAACTTTGTACAGTGGCCGGCCCTGCACCTCGAAGCGGAGAAGGACCGGTGCACCGGCTGCGGGATGTGCTCCAGGGAATGCCCGATGAGCCTTGACGTGAACGCGATGGTCGTGAAAGGGGAGATGGAGAATACGGAATGCATCCTCTGCGGCAGCTGCACAGACGCCTGCCCGCAGGGTGCGATCCGGTACGCGTGGTCCGGGAGATGAGGATGAACGGACGGGTGCAGACGATAAATGAGTGGTGAAGCAGATGGAGAATGAACCAAAAAAGATAAAGAAAATCCTTGTTGTCATGGGAAGCCCGCGGAAGGGGAACACCTTCCGGGCATGCGAGGAGCTTTATGGGATGCTGGAAAAGGAAATGCCGGTGGAATTCGAATACCTCTGGCTGAAGGATGCAAATCTTCAGCCGTGCAAAGGCTGCCTTACCTGTTTCTCCCAGGGAGAGGAACGGTGCCCCAACCGTGACAATGCCGCCCTGATCGAACAGAAAATGCGGGATGCCGACGGCGTGGTATTTGCAACCCCGGTCTACGGCTTCAGCGTCACCGGCCAGATGAAGACCTTCATCGACCGCTTCAGTTACGTTTTCCACCGGCCCCGCTTCTTTGACAAAAAAGCCCTCCTCCTCACGAGTGCCGGCGTGATGGGGAACGACGATGTCCTGAAATATCTCGACACGGTTGCCCGGCTCTGGGGTTTTTCCATTGCAGGGAAAGCGGGACTCCTCACGGCAGAACCGGTATCGCACCGTATTATTGAAAAAAACCACGGGGCGATTGCCCGGGCAGCCCGGGATTTTGCTTCCGCACTGCAGCGGCCGGGACGGACGAGGCCGGGCCTTTATGACGTGATCGTCTTCCACGGACAGCGGGGGGCGTTCTCGCAACTCGGGAAGATCTCACCTGCCGATTACCAGTACTGGAAGGAGAAGGGATGGTTTGACCGGGACACGGGGTATTTCACAGATGTCCCGGTCAATCCCCTGTACCATGCAATCGGGACTGTTGTTGAATGGTTTTCTGCAAGGCAGGTACAAAAGGACCTGCAGCAGGGACCAGGTGAGGAATCATGAAGACCGTCATCTATTACTTTACCGGAACCGGCAACACCCTCGCGGTTGCACGGGAACTGGCACTGGAAGTGAGCCGTGAACCCGGCGACAAGGAACTGGTGCCGATCGCTGTCCTGGTGCAGCAGAAGACGATCATTGCTGACGCGGATGCCGTGGGAATCGCGTTCCCGGTCCATTTCCTCGATATGCCCGGCATCGTGAGGGAGTTTGCTCGAAAACTCCGGTTTAACGGCAGGCCGTATATCTTCGGCATCGCTACCTGCGGGGAGCGGCCGGGAGGAGCGTTTTTTGGCCTGAAATCGCTCCTTGAACAGAAGGGGCAGTCCCTTGCGGCAGGTTTTGCCTTTGTGATGCCGGAGAATTACATCGGCCCGGTCGACCTGATGGGGGACACCGGCCACCGGCAGGTGAAGTATACTACAGTACAGGACCGGATCCCGGCAGTTGCGGCAATGATCCGGGACCGGAAGCGGGCCATGCCGGAAGGGAACGGCTCGGTTATCCTGCGGATCGGGGGGAAGATCACCCGGACGCTTGCGACCACGCTCTACAACACGCCCCGCCGGCTCCACGCAACGGAGCGGTGCAACCATTGCCGGACCTGCGAACGGATCTGTCCCACGAAGAATATCACCGTGACGGGCGATGCCGTGCACTGGGGGAATAACTGCACCCAGTGCTATGCCTGCATCCACTGGTGCCCGAAAGTGGCGATCGAGATCGGTGGCAGGACTGCCGGAAAACCGCGGTACCACCACCCGGATGTCACGCTTGCCGATATGCTCCGCCAGCGGGGCGATGCATGACGGACTCATGTCAGAGGAATGGCTGCCCTGCCTGCCGGATATCCGTTGCCATCCGCAGGATGGCGACCGGGAAAGCAGTGCTTGCATCCCTGGGTCTCTGGCTTATCGCCGCTGCCCTCATCAACGGTAAACTGTTCGGGCTTGCACGACTTCAGGAGATCACCGGTGGGGCGACCATCCTTGATATGACCTTCACGACAGGTCCGGAGAGCGTTTATGCCGTCCTTTCTGCTCTCGGGGAAGCCGGGCGGGCGTTCGATCTTACTCATATCGTGCCACTCGATCTTGTCTTCCCGTTCACGTACGGCCTTTTCCTTGCCCTCGGGATCTCGTGGGCCTTATCCGGCCTGCTCCCGGAAGACAGCCCGTGGTTCTTGCTGAACCTTGCGCCGGTATTTGCAGCAGCGGCGGACTACTGCGAGAATGCGGGTGTCATCATGCTGCTCCTCACGTACCCGGCCCGGCTCGATCCGGTTGCATGGTTCGTGAGCTGCATGTACAGCATCAAGTTCCTTTTCTCGGCGGTCAGTTTCATTACCCTCTTTGCAGCGGTGGCAGGCTGTGCTGCGTTGTTTCTTGTACGGCGCATCGGCAGGAGTCCTGCATAATGGCGGGCGTGGCAGCAGTAGGGGAAGCGGACACAGGGTACCGGGAAACGTTCAATGCAACAATCGGGGAAACGCTCGGCCAGGCAGTCCGGATCATTGCCGGGGAGCCGGCTCTGGTTATTCCCGGCACGGTCCTCCTGCACCACCAGCGGAAGGCGGCAGCAGTGCGGAAACAACACGAGGAGGAAGGGCTCATCGTCCCGCCGGTCATGATCGTCAGCATCACCGCGCGCTGCAACCTCGCATGTGCCGGCTGTTACATGCACGGCAGGGGGGAGAAGCCCGCCCAGGAGATGGGCCCGGAAGTGCTTGCATCTGTTGTCAGCCAGGCCGCGGAGCTTGGCGTTTCCATCATCGTCATCGCGGGCGGGGAGCCGCTCGTCCGGCAGGAGGAGATCCTGGCGCTCGCAAAGGCACACCCCCGGATCCTCTTCCCGGTCTTTTCAAACGGACTACTGATCGATGAGTCCATGGCCGCTGCGATTGCAGCGTGCCGGAACATCGTGCCCGTCATCAGTTTCGAAGGGTTCCGTGAAGATACGGATGCGAGGCGGGGCAGCGGGGTTTATGGCCGGCTCCTCACGGCCTGTGCCCGGCTGAAGGACCGGGGCGTGTTCTTCGGGTGTTCGGTGACGACGACCCGGGATAATTTCGGCAATGTTACCGGTGAGACATTCGTCCGGCAGATGATCGATACCGGCGCCCGGGTCTTCACGTATGTCGAGTACGTGCCGATGGCACCCGGCACGGAGGACCTTGTCCTGACCCGTGAGCAGAAGAAGATCCTGCAGGCGGTCCTCGCAGACTACAACCAGAAGTTTGCGGCGCTCTTCATCGGCTTCCCCGGCGACGAGGATACCTATGGCGGGTGCCTTGCTGCGGGCCGTGGCTTCGTGCATGTCAGCCCGTCCGGCGACCTTGAGCCCTGTCCCGCGGCCCCGTATTCGGATGCGAATCTTGCGAGCATGCCGCTGAAAGAGGCGCTGAAGTCCCGGCTGCTTGGCCGGCTCCGCGGGAAACCGGAGTTCCTGAGCGAGACGGAAGGAGGCTGTGCCCTCCGGGCGAATCGGGCATGGGCAGAGGAGATCCTGGGACGGGAATAATCAATGAGGTGGAAAAAATGGAAACAACAGGAACTGAGTCAAAGGATACACTGCCGGTTAAATCTCTGGTGATCGTGTTCTCTTATCATCACAACAATACGGAAAAGATCGCCCACGCTATGGCAAAAGTGCTGGGTGCTGAGGTAAAAACGCCGCAGCAGGTTTACCCGGAAGAGCTCCGGGAGTACGACCTGATTGGCTTTGGTTCGGGGATCTACAGTGCGACATTCGATCCCGCGGTCCTCACCCTTGCCGACCGGCTGTCATTTGCTGCCGGAAAGAAAGCCTTCCTCTTCTCGACCTACGGTGCCCCGGCCTTTGCAGTAACCAGTGGATTTGTTGAAAATAATCACCGGCAGATCCGGGAAAAACTGCAGCTGAAAGGGTACACGGTTATCGGTGAATTCGGGTGTGCAGGCTGGAACACGAACAGTTTCCTGAAATATTTCGGGGGTCTCAACAAGGGCAGGCCGGATGCCGGGGACCTGAAGAATGCGGAAGCGTTTGCCCGGGATATGATGGAGAAAGCACGCGGATAACACGTAATCACTGTTGAACATGATATCACAATCAGACCAACTGGAGGAATCAGAATGACCGGCCTGACCTCGGATACCTCAGGAGGCACACGTGAAGGAAGCGGAGGGCTGGCATTTCTGCTGGTTGTTATGAAGACGATACTCAAATCGGTATGGTCTGCGATAAAAGGAATAAACGACCCACAAACAAAAAAATCAGAAAAGTTCTGGGACATGGTATCAGGTGATTTTGATAACCAGGCCAAAGCCGAAGAAAAAAGCGGTGAACAGACTCACCTTAAGATCGTTGAAAACACGAAAAAATATCTCAGGGAGAACGATAATGTTCTGGATTACGGCTGTGCAACAGGAACCGTTGCTCTTGAAATTGTAAACAACGCCAAAGAGGTCCATGGTATCGATATCTCGTCAAAGATGATCGAAGCAGCAAACAAAAAAGCAGCTGAAAAAAAAGCAGCTGAGCACAACACCGGAAAACTGGATTTTGTGCAAACAACCCTATTTGACGACAGGCTCAAAAGAGAATCATTTGATGTGATCCTGGCTTTTAATATCCTGCATTTCTCGGAAGATACAGAAAAGGTCATGCAGAGGATACATGAATTACTGAAACCGGGCGGGTTGTTTCTCTCAGCAACACCCTGTCCGGGTGAGAAGAAGTCCGCACTGGGGATTCTCCTGTTCCTTGTCACAAAAATAGGAATAATTCCCCCCATGAGGTTCTATAAAATCTCTGAACTGGAAGATTTCGTTACCCGGGGGAATTTCCAGATTGTTGAAACGGAATGCCTTGTTCCAAATCCCCCGGAATATTACATTGCTGCAAGGAAGATATAGAGTAAAAAATCCCTGCTCCAATCCCGTTTCACATCCCTTATATTGCATCAGGTTCTTCCGGATCCTATGAAACGTGAGATCAGCCTGATCATCGTTTTTTCCCTCCTCGTGATGCTCCTGGCAGCCAGCGGGTGTACCGCAACGCAGCCGGCCGGACAAAAGGAGACCGGAACGGTAACCCCCGTCCCGACAGCCACCTTCCTCTCCCCTGCGCCGGGAGAGATGAAGACCATCGGCATCATCGGCGGGGTGAGCTGGGCGTCCACCGTAGATTATTACCGGTACATGAACGAGAAAGTCCAGAACGACCTGGGCGGGGACAACTCTGCAAAAATCGTCATGTACTCGATCGAGTTCGGGGAGTTCTCCCGGCAGGAACGGCTTGCTGACGCGGGGAACTGGGACCCCCTGAATGCGACCATGCTCGATGCAGCCCGGCGGGTGAAGGCCGGCGGGGCGGATTTTATCGTCATCGGCTCCAATACACTGAACTCACGAGCCGAGGACATCGAGGCAAAGGTCGGGATCCCGGTCCTCCGTATTTATGATGCAACCGGGGCAAAGGTGAACAAAAGCGGCCTGAAAAAAGTTGCACTGCTCGGGACAAAGTTCACGATGGAGCAACCCTTCTACCGCGATGCACTGGCGAATAAATACGGGATCCAGGTAGTCACCCCCAATGCAACCGAACGGGACTTCATCAATACGGTCATCTTCGACGAGCTCTGCAGGAACGATATCCGGAACGAGTCACGGGCGGAATATGTCCGGATCATCAACCGGCTCGTGGACGAGGAAGGAGCCCAGGGAGTGATTCTCGGCTGCACGGAGATCCCGCTGTTGGTCCACCAGGGCGATGTGAACGTGCCGGTCTTTGACACGACCCGGATCCATGCCGAGGCAGCGGTCGACTATGCGCTGAACAGGACGTAATTTTTTTTACCAGTCCCGTTTTTCCGGGGCTTTCATACAACCCTTCAGCGCTGATGGAGCCCGGGGACCGGAACGGACTTTTCTGGTGAATTTTTTCCTGAAGACCGGGTTTTTCGCTGGGATTTCCCGTAGTTCCATTCCCGGCACGGATGGTCACGCTCAAATAGGAATGGAGAGAAAAATCTCCGTATATGGCAGGAGCAGGACCGGCAGTCGTTGTCCGCGAGCTGAAATACGAGGAATTCAGGCTTGCGGAAAAATTGTGGGAAGAGTATCGCGGCCAGAAGAACGATATGCCCGAAGAGCGGGTCTTTGCCGTATTCGAAAACGGCGTCATTGCCGCAACCGCCCGGTGCACCCGGCACACGGACGGACTGGAGATGGACTGCGTCTTTGCAAGCGAGCGGTTCCGCGGGAAGGGGTATGCACGGCGTGCCGTCCAGGCGCTCATCGATGCGTGCGGCAAGGAACAGATCTTCATCCACTCGACCATCGTGCTCATCTCGTTTTACAAGACCTTCGGGTTTGTTCCGATACCGGAGGACCAGCTCCCCCGGACCATCAAGGAGCGTTTCCTCTTCTGCTTTGGCGAGATGATGGGCTGCAACGTCTGCCCGATGACGCGGGTGGGAAGCGGGTAAAGTGACTGGGATTTTCACTTTCCTGCCGCATCCCGATCCCTTTTAATATCGCAGCCCGAGATCCTAAGCACCGTGACTGAATTCCAGCTCGTCTCAACCTTTGCCCCGGCCGGCTCGCAGCCGGAAGCAATCCGGCAGCTGAACGAAGGACTGGAAGAGAACAAACAATACCAGACCCTGCTCGGCGTCACCGGCTCCGGCAAGACGTTCACGATGGCCAACGTGATCCAGGCAGCGCAGAAACCCACGCTGGTCCTTGCCCACAACAAGACGCTTGCCGCCCAGCTCTATTCCGAGTTCTGCGACTTCTTCCCGGGCAACCGCGTCGAGTACTTCGTCTCCTACTACGACTATTACCAGCCCGAGTCCTACATCCCCTCCAAGGACCAGTACATCGAGAAGGATTCGGCTATCAATCCCAAGATCGAGATGCTCCGGCTCTCCACCACGGCCTCGCTCTCGCACCGGCGCGACGTGATCGTGGTCGCTTCGGTCTCCTGCATCTACGGTCTTGGTAACCCGGAGAACTTCCGGAACATGGGGTTCGAGCTCTCGGTCGGCCAGAAGATCTCCCGCACGGATATCATGAGCCGGCTCCTCGATATCCTGTTCGAGCGCAACGACATCGAGCTGATGCCGGGCCGGTTCCGGGTCAAGGGCGACACCATCGACATCATCCCCGGTTACTTCAACGACATCATCCGGATCGAGATGTTCGGCAACGAGATCGAACGGATCAGCGAGGTGGACAAGAACACCGGCAACCGGAAAGAGCAGCTCAAATATTTCTACGTGTACCCGGCCCGGCACTTCGTCACACCAGAGAGCGCCCGCAAATCGGCGATCGAATCGATCCAGCAGGAGCTCTTTGAAGCCCTGCCCAACCTCGGGATGATCGAGGCGCACCGGCTCGAGCAGCGGACGCGGTACGATATCGAGATGATCAATGAGACCGGCTCAACGAAGGGCATCGAGAACTACTCCCGGCACTTTGACGGAAGGAAGGCCGGCGAGAAACCCTACTGTCTTCTCGACTATTTCCCGGACGACTTCCTGATGATCATCGACGAGAGCCACCAGATGATCCCGCAGCTCCACGGGATGTACAACGGCGACCGCTCGCGCAAAAAGTCTCTCATCGATTACGGTTTCCGGCTCCCGAGCGCCTACGACAACCGGCCGCTGAAGTTCCACGAGTTCGAGCAGTACATGGGTAACGTGGTCTTCGTCTCGGCAACGCCCGGCGAGTACGAGCTGAAGAAATCCGGGGCTGCGGTCGAGCAGATCATCCGGCCGACCGGCCTGGTCGACCCGAATGTCGAAGTGCGCCCCATCGAAGGCCAGATGGACGATGTGATTGGCGAGGTGAAGAAGACGATTGCCCGGGGCGACCGCGTCCTCATCACCACGCTGACCAAGAAACTCGCCGAGGAATTGTCAGAGTTCCTTGCCGACCGGAAGATCAGGACCCGCTACCTCCACTCCGAGATCCAGACGCTTGAGCGGACCGAGATCATCCGCGAGCTGCGCCTTGGCAAGTTCGATGTCCTTGTCGGGATCAACCTGCTCCGGGAAGGGCTCGACATCCCCGAGGTCGGGTTCATCGGGATTCTCGACGCGGACAAGGAAGGGTTCCTTCGCGATGCCCGGAGCCTGATCCAGATCATCGGCCGGGCAGCCCGGAACGTGAACTCGAAGGTCGTACTCTATGCCGACACCATGACCGATTCGATGAAGCGGGCGATCGCCGAGACAAAGCGGCGCCGCGAGATCCAGGTGGCGTTCAACAAGAAACACCACATCACCCCGCAGACGATCATCAAGCCGGTCAAGGAAAAAGAGGTCGACATAAAGGACACGAAACACGTACCGAAGAACGAGATCCCGAACGTGGTCATCGAGATCGAGAAGCAGATGCAGGACGCGGCGGACAACCTTGACTTCGAGCGGGCGATTGCCCTGCGGGACCAGATCCGGAAACTGAACGAGCGGATGGCGGAGGCGGGGAAGCGGTTGTGAAAGGATAGTGATTCTGGAAAAAATGATTCATGTAGTGGTAATTGTGATGAACGCCGCCGCCCCCGACGGGGCGCCCCCGCGGCGGATCAGTACAGTAATCACACATAAAACCGTCTTGCCCCGCCGTGCCTCGGAGAGGCCCTGAGGCAGGGAATCCTCGTAATTATCTTCTTTTTTGTAAGAGATTCTGAAGATTCGACCTAACCTTATTTCCGCAGGTCCGTTACCCCGAACCGCATCTTCTCCTTCCCATTTCCGGCCGGCGTATCACTGCCAGCGACTTCCCCTGCCCCCACCATGTAATACCGCTTGATGAAATCGCGGACCTTCTCGGATTCAATCCATCCCATATCCAGCTGGGTGATGATCCGGTCGATCTCCCGTGCCTGGTGGATGATCTTGTCGGTGATGTCACCGGGAGCGAGGCTTGAGAGACCCACGATCACCGCGAGCGGATTCCGGATATGGTCGCCGAGAATTGCGAACTGCTCGATATTCTGCTCTATCTGTTCGAGCGCCTTTCTCTTGGCCATCTCCATCTGTTTCTTGTCCGTAATGTCGATGAACGAGACCATCACGCAGACAGGTTTCCCGGTATCGTCCTTCACCAGGTTCGCCCAGAGCAGGACATAAAACGGGCTTTTATCATATTTTAAGAGAACAATCTCGCCAAACCAGCTGCCGGCATGCGGAAGGGTGTCGCGGATTTGCTCGAATGCCAGGTTCACCATCATGAAGCTGCCCAGGTTTTTCCCGATGAACTCCTTCTCGTGGTAGTAGTCCAGCATCTTGGTCAGCGACTGGTTGACGTAGGTGATGGTAAAATCAAGGTCGAGGATCGCAATAGCGTTGATCGATGACCGGATGGCATGGTCTTTTATCAGCAGCATCTCTTCTGCCTGCTTGCGCTCGGTGATATCGATGAGCGTGACGACAAACTGGTTGTCGGGAAGTTTCCCGGCCGAGACCAGCACCCAGCGATCTCCTCTGACCTTTGAGTGGAAACGGGTCTCCAGGTTCTCGATATTGCCGTGTGATTTCAACGCGATGAAAAAAACTTCCTTGTGCGCCGGGTTAACCCAGAGGTCTGCAAACGAGAGGGCGGGGAGTTCGTCGCGGCTGTACCCGAGCATGGTTGCAAACCGTTCGTTCACTTCCTTGATCGAGAGGCTGGAGAGGTTGACAAGACCGACACCCGCCTCGGAATAGTTAAAGATCCCGCGGTACTTCAGCTCGTTCTTCCGCATGTGGGTGGAGAGGCTGGAGGTGACCGTGGCGACCCCGACGAGCACGACACAGATGATGAACGCAGCCGTGAGGTCATCTATCACGCCGCCGGAGAAGAACCAGACCATCCCGAGATAGATGGCAGAGACGAGGGCTGAAAAGATGATGCCTTTTTCCGGGTACCAGTACGAGGCAATGATGATCGGGATATAAAGGAGGTGCGGGGCAACCGGGTTGTTACCGTAGTGCAGGCTCAGGATATTGATCAGGATGGCGAGAATGGTCGTGTTGACGACAATGAAGAGCCAGAGGTCGACCAGACTCTCTTCACGTTCGATAAACATATTTCCTTTTGTCATCCTGCTCCCTGTCCACACTTCCCTGCAGGTTGTCCCGGCCGTTATCTATACGATGTACCTCTTCGTATGAAACCAATTGCACGAACCCATATTAATTCATTGTGATTTTAAACGGTCTGAAAAAAAGAAAAATTGCCAATCCAATCTTTTTCTGGCCCTATTAAAAATTGACCGGCGATCTCCGTTTTATAACGGGGGTGTTGTGGGTGAAGCGTTCCTGCGTTTCTGGTTCCCACCCCTGCCCGGGTTCCCTGCTGTTTGCCGGGCCGGGTCTTACCCGAATCCCCACTGGGCCAGCGTTGTCCGGGACGGGTCCAGGTCGTTCCAGTCCCAGCCGAGCGCCTCGATGATCCGGGAGATGGGCTGCTTGATCGACTTCTCGAGCATCAGCTCCCAGTCCACCACGAACTCCGGCGGCACCTGGTCGGCATACTCGAAGCAGAGCACATCGGTCTTGGGATATTTCGAAGTCACGGTCCGGATGTAGATCCTTTTGGGCTTGCTCCCCTTGCCAAACTCCGTGTGGAGGTACTGGTTGGCATATTTTGCGCCCCGGACCTGGGCATCGTCATTGCCGTAATCGTCAAGCGACTTGCCGATGCCGCCCGGGATCCCGATCTCGTCCAGCGTGTACTTCCCGGCCCGGTATTTTTTGATCACGTCCGAGAGGAATGCCTTGATGATCTCATACTCTTCCCCCTCCAGGATCATCTCCATGACCCGCTGCTGGACAATCTTCGTGATCTGGGGCGTATCGCTCCGGCGGATCTCGAAGCCCACGATATCGGTCTCCTTTACGTCCTTTCCTTCTTTCCAGACCAGCGAGCCGGCATACCGTTTCTTCTTGCCGGCCTGGAAGAAGCGGGCATAGATCTTCTCGAATTTGATCGAGAAGAAATGCTCATCGGCATTCAGCTCGTTCTTGGCGAAATCCTTGTAGCTCTCGTTGAGCCGCTTCTCGATCGTTCTCGCTGTCGCGATGGTCTGCTCCTTGTTGAATTCCTTTGAGAGCTGGACCATGCAGGAGTCCGTGTCGCCGTAGATTACCTTGAAACCCTGCTGCTCGATGACGCGCCGGGTATGCTCGATGATCGCCCGGCCGACCGAGGTTGCCGCGGAGCCGATCTCCCGGTCGAAGAGCCGGAACCTGGGGTACCCGCTCACACCGTAGTAGGTGTTCATGATCACTTTCAGCACGTTCTGCTGCATGTCGTAGAGGATGTACTGCGGCGAGCCGAACTCGAACGTGTTCCGGAGCGCCTTCTTCTCGTCCCGTTCTTTCAGGAGTTCCGATATGATCGTCCGCGTCAGCCCGTCCGGCTTCTTTTTGAACCGGATCCCGTTTGGTGCCTTAAGCTCGCCGTTGGGATCCTTGGTCTCCATGGACGCGTTGATAGTCATCATCGCCATCGGGTACAGGGATTTCAGGTCCAGCACGATGACGTTCTCCCGCACGCCCCTGCTCGGTTCGAAGACGGTTGCTCCTTCGAACTCTTCAGCGTTCACGAACCCTTTCGAGGGCAGGACGTATTTCCCGAACGCCTTCCGTAAGACAAAGACATCGACAACGCTTGACGAGTTGAGAGTCTTGTCGAGCGGGCAGCCCACGTACCGGGCGATCTCCCGGTAGAACTCGATGATGTTGTCTTTCCGGTTGATCTTGACGCAGAGCTCGACGTCCTTGAAATTGTACTCCACGAGGAGTTCCGGCTGCGTCTTCCAGAGGTTTGAGATCGTGCCGGTGTACCGGACCTTCTGCTCGCCGACCTCGTCGAGCGCGACAGCATCGAGCCGGTACGATTCCTTCTGGCTCAGGTGCATCTTCTTGTAGGCCGTGAGGAGATCGAAGAGTGCCCGTCCCCGCAGGGCGTTACGCTCGGTCATACCGGAGAGGCGGGCGAGCTGGGCGGGCTGGAGGCCGAGCCGCTCCATTCTCCCACTGATGTACGGCATGTCGAACTCGGTGAAGTTCCACCCCGAGAGGACATCCGGGTCGCGCTCGGTGATGTACCGGGCAAAAGCCTTCAGCATCTCGATCTCGTCCGCGTACGTGCAGATGGTGTGGATCTCTTTTCTGAAGCAGCCGTTTGCAAGGCCGCCGGCCGCCTCTTTCTCCGCAATGGTCGCCGGTGTTCCTCCCCCGACAAGGAGGAATGTCACATAATCGCCGGGAAACGAGTCGTACGCGGTGATGGCGATGATCGCGTCCCGCTGGGGGTCCGGGAATCCCCGCTCGTCCTCGCATTCGATATCGATGATGCAGGACCGGGCCGGGGCTTCCACCTCGGCCGGTGCAAGTTCCTTGTAGTCTGTTTCCGTGGAGGGTGAAAAAACACCCCCGGTGAGGCCGGTATCGATCATGAACCGGGTGGCGAACGGGATATCCGCCTCGAAATGCCGGAACTGCTCGCGTTCCTGGCGTACATCCCCGGGGTTCTGCGTAAACAGCCTGCGGAGGGACTCGCCGCGGATCGAGTTGTAACTCGTCCCGGGTTCAGGGAATACATGCGATGATGCAGGGAGTGCCTCAGCCTGGTCGGCCGGCACGTAAAAATACGGCCGGAATCCCGTCACATCGATCCTGACCGATTTTCCCTCAGCATCCCGCCCGAAGATATGGATGACCGGGCCATCCGGGGTCCTGCTGTACTCGACCTGGTTGATCGCGATCCGGATGCCGTCAATGTTTTCGGCCGTGCAGGGTGCCGTCATGCAGGTATCCGAAAGGGCTGACTGGGACGACATCAGGACACCGCCTTCCTGCACAGGTCCTGTGCGAACCGGCCGGCATCGTCCATCTTTGTCTGCTCCCACGGGTCAAGTGGCCATTCCTCTATCTTCCGGATGCCCTCTTTCCCGACAATGGCGGGGACGCCGAGCGAACAGCCGGTGATCCCGTACTCCCCTTCCAGTACCACGGAGCAGACCGTACTTTTTCTCATATCCGTGAGGACCATCTCTGCAAGATGGGCGAGGTGGAGGGCCGGGCCGAAAACGGTCCCCCCCTTCCCCCTGATCACTTCCATACTTGCGCCCCGGAGTTCAGAAAGGATATCCTCCCTCACTACATCCGGCACCAGGTTACCGAGGCCCGAGAAGAGCGGCACCTGGTGCTCGCCATGTTCTCCCAGCACATACGGGTTGCCGATCATGTTCCGGCTCCGGAGTGCAAGGCCGAACCGGGCGCTGTCGAGCTGGCCGCCAAAACCGATGCAGCGTTCCCGCGGGATGCCGGTTTTATTACAGAGATAATAATTATTGATGTCCATCGGGTTCGTGACCGTGATGAGTACCCCGGAAAAACCGGCAAGCAGCCCGGCTGCTTCGCGGGTTGCCGGCAGGTTTGCGTCCAGCAGGTCGGCCCGGGTCTTCACGGACGGATTGCGGGGCAGGCCGGCGGCGAAGATGCAGGCATCCGCGTCCCTGATATCTTTTGTATCCGTGCTGATGGTGATATCCAGCCCGGTGTGTTTAAGGTCGAGTGCCTGCGCTTTGAGCAGGTCCGGGGCGCTGTCGTGGAGCACGAGTTCGTCTGCGATTCCCTGTGCCGCTGCCAGGTACGCGACCTCGCCACCGATCCGTCCCACCCCGATTATCGCCAGACGCGCCATCTGGTACCACTATGTGCACGCTGATAATAATAGATGGCGCCGGGCGGGGCGGGGGTGATGCCGGACCCGCCGCCGGTTCCGAAGAATCCTGACGAATTTTTCTTAAAGTTCAGCCCTCCGGGCTTTTCTATCCCGAAGCGAAGAATGGCACCTGCCGGGCCGGCGCCGGCCGAAACATCCGGCAATCCGGAATCCGCGCCGGGTTCACCGGGATCTGCAGTGTGAGTCCCGCTCTTTCTCTCCCCTGCAGTTACCCCCGCCCCCGTCGACCCACTGACGGCATCCGTCGGAGAAAATACAGTCCCGGAAAGTAAAGGTTGGGAACGGGGGTTATGGTGTAAATCAGGTTCCGTTTTCCAAACGGGTCTCGTATAGGCGAATTTGAAAAAGGCCGGAAAATCAGGTGTACCAAAAATCCGGGGAATTCAGAGAAAACGGCACAATAACGTTTTTTCCAGGCCAGTATCGTGCCCCGAATGGATTTTCTCCGACGTGAAAAAAAATCAAGGCTAATATACGCTATTGGACAGCGAAAGTCCGCATAATGCGTACAGGAGCACGCAAAACGAAAAAAGGGCGGTTTTGGACCCGTGTCGTACCCGCCCCGACTGCATGACGACCCGGCAGAATTATTCCGGAACCGGAGCACGAAATTTTTCCCGGATAACTGTTGGCCGGAATTTCCCGGCAGAATCCCGGCTGGCACACCAATCAGTAATCAGCAAAACCCGGGAAATCTGCTCACTGACCGTTAGTATCCTTGTGATCCCGGGTGAAGACGCAGGGAAATTGTAACGATCACAAACGAGGGCCCCGGCAGAGTCCCGGTTCAGGAATTTTCCCGGAAAATTTTTCATCAGGTCCCGGAAAAAATCTCCCGGGAATCCGGCAACCGGCACGAATCCCCGCGATACTGGCAAAAAAATCCGGTACCCTCGCGAAATAAAAAGATCGTTACCGGTCCCGGCCCATCGCTCCAATCCTCTATATATTTTAAAGTCCATTTTCTGATAGATGGTTTCGATCAGGCCCGGCAAAGTTACGGCAGGAGGAGTAACACTCGAGAACCACCTCCTTCTCGCAGCAGGTATCCTCGGGACAACCGGGGCATCGTTATCCCGGATGCTCACGCTGGGCGCCGGGGGCGTTGTCACGAAATCGATCGGGCCGGTGCCCAAGGACGGCCACGCGGGTCCCTGCCTCGTGGTGCTGGAAGACGGTCTCCTGAACGCGATGGGCCTCCCGAACCCCTCCAAGGATTTTGTTGAGGAACTCGCACCGCTTGCAAAGAAACCGGTCGTGGCCAGCATCTTTGGCGGGACGCCGGAAGAGTTCGCAACAGTTGCCGGGTGGTTTGCCGGCAAAGTCGCCGGCTTCGAACTGAACCTCTCCTGCCCCCATGCCGAGGGTTACGGTGCTGCGATCGGCACCGACCCGGTGCTGGTCGAGGCCTGCACGCGGGCCGTGAGCACAAGCGGTGTCCCGACCTGGGTCAAGCTCACGCCGAACGTCACGGATATCACGATAATCGGGAAGGCTGCGGAACGCGGCGGTGCAAGCGCTATTGTTGCGATCAACACGGTGAAGGCGATGCGGATCTCCACGGCCATGGGACGCCCGGTGCTCGACAACCGCTTCGGCGGCCTGTCCGGAAGAGCGATCTTCCCGGTAGCGGTCCGGTGCGTGTACGAACTCTACGATGCCGTGAAGATCCCCATCATCGGGTGCGGCGGGATCGCGAGTGCCGACAATGTTGTCGAGATGATGATGGCCGGTGCACGGGCAGTCGAGATCGGCAGTGCCGTGCAGGCCGATGCAACGGTCTTCGAAAAGATCTGCGGGGAACTGTATGCAAAGGACGGGCTTAACCCGGACGAGATCGTGGGGTGCGCCCATGCCTGAAGGTCTCCCGGTCCCGGTCACGATTGCCCAGGTGAAACAGGAAACCCCCTCGGTATGCACCTTCTATTTCGAGGAATCGTTCTCATTTTCTCCCGGCCAGTTCGTGATGGTCTGGGTTCCCGGCAAGGACGAGATTCCCATGGCGCTCTCATCAGAGAACAGCATCACGGTGCAGAAGGTCGGGGATGCAACTGCCGCCCTCTTCGGGCTTGGCGAAGGCAATAAGATCGGGATCCGCGGCCCGTTCGGCAACGGTTTTTCCAAAGCCGAGAAAGTCCTTGCCATTGCCGGCGGTGTCGGGGCCGCCCCTCTGCTCCCGCTCGCCCGGTCCGATTGTGTCATGACCCTGCTTCTTGGAGCACGGACCGAAAACGAGCTCCTCTTTGTTGACCAGCTGGACGAGTGCACCGATGTGGTGATCGCAACGGACGACGGGTCGCTTGGCCTGAAAGGATTCGTCACCCAGCTCATGGACGACCTGAACCTTGCGGCCTATGACCGGATCGCGGTCTGCGGGCCGGAAGTGATGATGCGTGCAGTCCTCGCAAAGGTCGACGGGAAAGGCATTGCCCACAAGACCGAGTTCTCCCTCCACCGGTACATGAAATGCGGGGTCGGGGTCTGCGGCTCCTGCTGCATCGACCCGTCCGGTCTCCGCGTCTGCCGCGACGGTCCGGTCTTTTCCGGCGATAAGCTGCTGAAGAGCGAGTTCGGGTATTACCTGCGGGACGCGAGCGGAAGGAAGAAGAGTATCTGATAGCTGAAACAGGTATGCCGGTATTTCAGGACCGCCCTATTCCTGGAAAGTCCTGAGAACTATCGCGATGGTGGATGCGATGATCGCAATTCCTGCCGTAACCGGAACCGGCTCCGCTGCCATGGGAGTATCCGGGTTGCTCCGGTATGTCCGGGACTCCATCATACCCGGAAATGCTGTCACGATGAGTGTTTCCAGTTCTTTTGAATGCTGTCCGGGGCCGGCGGGGCCGATAATGCCGTAGTAAGCAATGTAATAGCTCGGCCCCGGGAAGAAATCCGTGGAGAAGATGAGGAAATATCCCGACGTCTCCGGGCTTTCGTACCGGACCGCATCGACTGAACGGGTCCTCAGGCCTGCAACATAGGTGTTGTTTGTCCGGGCCATTTCTTCTGAAAGGCTGAGCGTCACATTGGAGATCATGCCGTGCCGCGCCAGGTACCTGATCAGGTCTTCCCTCTGTTCCCGGAAATCATTCCAGTCCGTGAAGTACCACACCTCGGACACGTACCGTTCTCCGGATCTGTTGCAGGAGATATTCATGAACGCATGGAATCCTGACATGCCGAAAAAGAACGGCAGTGGCCGAAAATCCCCGCTGCCTGCCGGATAGGTCTCGTCAGCAGAAAGACAGTCGCCGTGCGACGCGTTGATGTACGGGGGGACGAGGTTTGGCAGCAGGTACCCGGGCCGGCCATCCGCCGGCGGCGCCCCGGCCGAGACCGGTACTGTCAGCAGCGGGATGATCATGAAGAGGATCAGGAATACCGGGTGGATATTTTCCCCCACCCCGGACCGTTTCCTTTTTGGAAATCCCGTTCTTTATCCCCCCGTCCCCTTCATGCAAAATCACCCGGTTCATCCCGGATCGACGGCAACCTGATATCCCGGATCGCTGTTTCCAGATCGGCAATTACCTCTTGCCGGACGGCAGCATCTTCATGCATGATCCGGATCGCCGGTTCCGGTATGGCACATTCATTGCGGTTCAGGCCCGCAACCAGCATGATGGTCTGCACGGCATGACAGCGTATGGCCATCTCCTCGTGAAGCAGCCGGGGCCTGAGTACGTCGATAGTCTCCGAAAAGGGAAAGCGCCGGAGGGCAACGCAGGCATCGATCACGGAAAACGTGTTCGTGCCCAGGCGCACGACCGTGGCAGGATAATAAAACGCCACCGGATCGCGCTCGATCTACCAGAGTGCCAGCGCTGCCTCAATTGCCGACCCGGCATACCGGACCCACCCGGTATCCTTCTCGTCCGGAGGAGGCAGGAGCCTCCGGATAAGCGGCAGTGCTGCCCTGCTCTTCAGCTCCGCGAGGCCCTGGATGGCCCGCGGGTCACTGGTTCCCCGGGTTTCGGTTTCCAGCAGCAGCCGTTCCGCCTCATTCCGCTCGCCCGCGTCCATTTCCCGGAGGATATGGGTGGAAAAACTGTTCATCACCTCATACCTGGGCGGGGTGAAAAAGATCTTTTTGAATTGTTCCCGGCGTTCGGACATTCCACTGACTTCCGGCAGGTACGCTGGAATCAGTCCAGCCCGCCCGAATCTCTCAGCCGGTACACCCCTTTCGGTGCACGGATCTCGAACCGTGCTCCGCTCCCCGGCTCGCCGGTCTCCCTGATGGTGAGGCCGGTGATGCTCAGGATCTCCCCGGAGAGGAAGAGGCCGTAGCCGGTATTCCGGTAGTACTCCCGCTTGAAGATCCGCACCTTTGCATCTGCCGGGATGCCGACCCCGTCATCAGCACACACGAGAACAAGGTCGTCGCCGTCTTTTCGGTACGAGAAGGTGATCACGGTCGCTTTCTCCCCATGGCGCACGGAATTTTCCACAAGGTTGTAAAACACTTTCTCTAAAAGGAAATCAGCAAAGATCTCGAGATGGTCAAGGTCTTTTTCCACCCGTATACCTTTAAGATCCAGGCCGCCAATGGCACTCCCGATAGTGGTTGCCACGTCCTGCCACTGGGGTGCATTCTCACCGATGTTCTGGTAGTCCCGGGTGAACCGGATCTGCTTCTGGATCAGATCGGTGACCTGCCCGATCTTTTTTAACTGTTCTACCACAGCCGGATCCTTAACCGTTTCCTCCGCGAGCGAGAGGTACATGACGATGGCAGTGATCTGGTTGAGGATGTCGTGGCGCGTGATGGACGAGAGCGTGTTGAGCTTGCGGTTTGCCAGCTGGATCGCAGCCTCGAACCGTTTCCGCTCCTGGATCTCGGACTTTAACACATCGTTTGCCTGCAACAGCTCCTCGGTCCGGTCCTTCACCCGCTGCTCCAGTTCATCGCGTGCCTTTGCGATCACCTGCTCGGCGATCTTCCGCTCGGTGATATCAATGGCAGAACAGATCACGAGGTTACCCGGAGAGAGCGAGGCCGAGATGAGGAACTGCCGGACATCATTGTTGCGGGTGTGAAAGTAGAGCTCGATATCCCCGGCCCGGGACGATCCGGAAACCGTCCTGATGAATGCATCCTTCCCGTCAGCATCGAACAGGATGCTGGACAGGTTCTTGTGGAGCAGGTCTTCGCGTTCATAGGACAGCATCCGCGCAAATTTCACGTTGATCTCCAGGAGGTCCTGGCTCTGGAGGTCGAAGGTGAATATCCCGGCCTGCGAATTCTCAAAGATCCCCCGGTATTTCCGTTCCTCTGCCCGCAGGTCCGAAGCAAACGAGGAGGTCACGACACCGATTGTGATAAAGATCGCGAACCACGCTGTGGATATCGCGAAAAACGTGGTATTGGTGTTACTATAGTAATAGACAAGCGACAAAAATACCGTGCTGAGGCCCAGCGTGAAGAGGACCCCCCGGTTCGGGTACTGGTAGACAAAGATGATGATCGGGAGGAAGTACAGGAAGGGGAAGACCTCGTAAATTCCGTGTGTCAGCGAAAAGATGGTCGAGTAGATGGCAAGTGCAACCGTGGCAGCGATGGCGACAGCCCAGGATATCTGGTGCCGGGAGATATTCCGGGCATCTGTCATTTCCGCTCCTCCTCAGTGCCAGGGTTGCTCTTCCTGTCCGCGAGGATGGTACTTTCAAAGCGGCGGTGCTCAAGGATCTCCGCCTTAAGTTCCTCGTTGATCCGCTCAAGGTGTGCCGTGCGTGCCCTGACCTGGTCTTCCAGGTCGTCGAGGGTTTTTCTAATCTCCTCGTCCACGATCTTGCTGCCGGTGATGTCGACTGCCGAGCAGAGTACATGGTCGCGGGTTACCTGCAATGGCGAGATGACAAAACGCAACAGGGTCCCGTCCCGGGCCCGGAACAGGATCTCGGTTTCGAGCGTTTTATCCCCTCTTTTTACCAGCTCGGAAAACCTCCTGCGTTCATCATCGTCCGTCCAGATCCGGGAAATATCCGTACCGATGAGATCGGAACGGTCATACCGCAGTTGTTTTGCAAACTTGGCGTTGACCTCGATGACCGACCCGCTGGTAAATTCGAAACAGAATATCCCGTCCTGCGAATTGTCAATAATATGGCGGATCCGGTGCTTCTCCTCCAGGAGCCTGTTGGCATAGGACGAGGCGACAACACCGATGGTCATGAAGATGGCAAACCATGCAGTTGCGATCACCATGAGGGTCGTGTTGCCGGATGCCAGGAGAAAGATGAGGCTGATGTACATCAGGCTCATACAAAGCGCAAAGATGACGGCACGGCTCGGGTAGAAATAGACGACGAGGATGATGGGGAGGATATACAGGAACGGGAAGACTTCGGTGATGTTATGGGTCAGCGAGAAGACCGTTGTGAGGATCGCGCCGATAGTGGCTGCAGCAATGATAAATAGTTGCAGGGTCTCCTCAAATTCGCTGAAGATATGCTGTTGCACCTGCCGTATCCCCCTTAATGCCGTGATATTTGGCGTATTTTGCTATTGTACACTAGATATCCTTGATCTCATTGCATATATTTATATAGTAAATTATTGCGATGTACGGCCGGGCCTTTCCTGCACCTGTTTGCCATTCCCGGGTCATGGTTTGTCCGGAACCGTCTCATTGATCCGGTCGAGCTCTTCGAGTTTGTTGATGTTGGTAAACGTCCTGAGTTTTGGATCGAACCGTCGCAGTTCCTCAACCGGCACGTACCTCGTGTTAAAACTGCGGATCATGGGCCGGAGGGAATAGGACTCGTGGCTTTCCAGGTACCGGAGCAGGACATGTTTCCTGTACACCGCATGGAGCGGCTCGAGCATATCGGGGTTCCAGCTGGGGATTGCTGCATCGGCATCGCCGATCGCATCGAACAGGTGCGAGACAACCGTTGTCTCTATACAGGGCATGTCGCAGGCCGAGACGAAGAGGAGGCTGCCCTTTGCTGCAAGGGCCCCGGCATGCAGTCCGCCAATGGGCCCGATGCCCTGCCGGATATCGGTGATGAACCGGACATCCTTCAGGGTATCGAAGCGCCTGCACTGTTCTTCGTTCCGGGCAACGATGATGATCTCGTCCGTGACCTCCTTGAGCGAGTCCGTAAGCCGCTCGATGAAGGTCTTTCCCTGGTACCGGAAGAAATATTTCTCCTGCCCGTTGGCCCGCCGGGCTTCCCCCCCGACAAGGATGATTGCGGATCTCACGGCTGTCCGCTCCCTGCCGTAACGCACAACGGGATCCGGCCGGCAGTGCCGGTACCGGGAATTCGGACGCGGGAATAAGACATCATCGTTAAGGGGGAAACCTGTCTGCTCTACTAATGGTTGGCTTTTTTCTCCAATTGTAGTTTGCGTAATCCTTTCTTCTCACGTGCCAGCAGTTCTTCCTTGATCTCCACGGATGGCGAGAAACCCCCGGTCCCGGTTGCCGCCACCACCCGGTGGCATGGGATGACGAGCGGGGTCGGGTTGCGGGCCATGGCCTGCCCGACAACGCGGGGGGATGTCCCCGCTTTCCCCGCGATCTCTCCGTAGGTGGCCGTGCTCCCGTACGGGACTTCCTGTACGGTGCGGTAGATCCGCCCGTACATCGTGTTCTCGTGGATGGCCGTGCTGTCAAACGCGGAGAGGCTGACCGGCCGGCCGGCACAGAATTGCCGGATGGCCTCCGGCACATCCCCCGGAATGCCGGTTGTCGAGAAACGGATGCGGTGGACCGTGCTGCCGCTCCAGTACACGTGGACATACCAGAGCCCGAGCCGGCACGAACCGCTCATCATTTCCATTTCCCGGCAACCTCCCGGAACCCTGCGGCATCGCACGCGATCATCTCTTCCTGTATCCAGGAAGGCAGGGCGGTCCTCACCCGGGATTCGAGGAACCGTTTCTCGGCAAGCACCAGCACGCCTTTGTCCTCTGGTGTGCGGAGCACCCGGCCGAGTGCCTGCAGCGAGCGGTTAATCGCCGGCAGCGTGTAGCAGAGGAACTCACCCTCGGCACCGAACTTGTGCCGGAAATAATCGATCATCATCTTGCGGACGCGGTTGAACGGGGCGAGCGGGAGCCCCACGACCATGGCACCGTTCAGCATCTCGCCCCGGTAGTCGAGCCCCTCGCTCCACTTCCCGCCGGAGACGGCGAACATGACCCCTGATTCCCCCCGGAGCGGCAGGGTGAGGAAGCTGTTGAGCAGCGCACCGGCATCCGCAGCGTCCCGGGGCTCGATGAAGAGCTGCCTGCCCCGGAGATGGGGTTTGGCGAGTTCGGCATAGGTCTCGAGGATCTGGTAACTGGGGAAGTAGATCGCCCGGTTCCCTTTCAGGGACGAGAATGCCCGGATGTAGTCCACGACTTTTGTGGTGTTCTCCTTATTCTGCCGCATTGAGTACGCGGTCGTGATATCGTTAGCACAGGCCACGAGCCGGTTCTCTTTGGGGAAAGCATTGGGCAGGGAGAGCGTGGTGACCGGGGCATTGCCGAAATAAAATTTCTTAAAACTCTCGACCGGGGAGAGCGTGCCCGAGATCAGGACCGCACAGGCATGGGCGGCACAGACATCCGTCAGTGCGGCGGCCGGGTCGATGTTCCGCACCTCAAGGGTAATTCCGGTATCCCCTTTCCGGTACAGGGTCAGGTACGCCGGGTCGGTGGCCGACTGGGAGAGCCGGAGCAGGAATTCCGTGAGCCGCTCGATGGAGGTCTCCTTGAACTGGCCGGCCTTCTGGTTCTTCTCCCGGATCGTCTCTGCCATACTGATGAGGTCGTCCACGATCTCGTCCATGGCCTTGTACAGCGATTCCCGGACGATCATCCTGTCGAAGATCGCGGGATCGAACCAGTCCTCCGCCTCGTGGGAGCTCTCAAGCCCCTTCATGAACTCGGTGAGCCGGGGAAGCACGTGCCGGACCGCTTCCGCACCCTTGTGCCGGCTCCGCGCCATCCCGGCGAGCTCGCGGGAGGCCTGTTCGAGGTCTTTTTGCTCCATCGTCACGGTCATGATGCCGGTGATGGTGTCCCCGCAGTTGTGCGCCTCATCGATCAGGAGCAGGACGTCCTGCGGCTCGACGCCGAGGTTTGCATAGAGCTGGTCCCGGATCTCGCGGTCGAAGAGGTGGTGGTAGTTGAGGATGACGACATCGGTAGCCCGTGCAGCCTGCATCATCATCTCGTACGGGCAGCACTGGCCGCTGACCTCCCCGAGTTCCTTGGGCGGGACCGGGTTTGCAATTACCCGCTCGGCACGGGTACGCAGCTCGGTCGAGGGCACCATCCGGACACCCAT
>JBAZHD010000011.1:0-51495 GCA_041652515.1 Methanoregula sp. | reverse complement strand
CGGCTGGAAAATGTTGCCGATGATGTGCTTGCGCAGGCAGTGACCGAACTGTTCAAAACGACCGATGCGATCATGATCATCAAGCTCAAGGATATCTACGAAAACCTGGAGATCGCGACCGACAACTGCGAAGACGTGGCGAACACGCTCTCGGATATCGCGATCAGGCACTCGTGATGACAGCACCCGCCGTTGAGAGGTATTCATGATCGAAGCGACCTGGGAACTAATCGTGGTCATCATCGGCATTGCACTCGTCTTCGATTTCACGAACGGGTTCCACGACTCGGCGAATTCGATCTCCACCGTTGTCTCGACCAAAGTCCTCTCCCCGCGGAGCGCCGTTGTCTTTGCTGCCTTCTTCAACTTCATCGCCGCGTTTGCATTCGGTGTTGCCGTGGCAAGTACGATAAGCAAGATCATCCAGCTGGAGATTGTCACGACAGCCATCATCCCGTATATTATTCTCTCGGCATTGATCGGTGCGATTTCCTGGAACCTGATCACGTGGTACTTCGGGATCCCGACCTCGTCCTCCCATGCGCTTATCGGAGGGATGACCGGGGCGGGACTGGCGGCCGCCGGCATTGTCGCGATCAAGTGGTCAACCGTCGGGCAGGTAGCCCTGTTCATGATCCTCTCGCCCCTGATCGGGCTGGCTGCCGGCTTCCTGTTCATGGCAGCCCTTCTCAATCTTACGAAAAATGCTGACAAACCATCAGCCGAGAACAACTTCAAACGACTCCAACTCTTTTCTGCAGCCGCCTACAGTTTCAGCCACGGCACCAACGATGCCCAGAAAACCATGGGAATTATCATCCCGCTCCTTTTCTCGATCGGGTACTTCGGCACGTCCGTTGATCCCAACAACCTGCCGGTCCCGCTCTGGGTGATCCTGGCAGCCCATGCCGCCATTGCCCTCGGGACCCTGTCCGGGGGATGGCGCATCGTGAAGACCATGGGTTACAAGATCACGAAGCTCCGCCCGGTGCACGGGTTCGCTGCCGAGACTGCCGGAGCATCCACGATTATTGGTGCATCCCTCCTGGGAATCCCGGTCAGCACGACCCATATCATCTGCACGTCCATCATGGGCGTCGGGACAACCAGTGGCGCAAGCACGGTGAAATGGGGCGTTGCCCGGACCATTGTCTGGGCATGGATCCTCACCATCCCGGTCAGTGCCCTCATCGGGTTCGCTGCATTCAGCGTGATCCGGGTTGTCATCGGGTACTGATATTCCATTTTTTTTACACCAAGAATCCGGTGACGATATTTATTGGAGGACTTTCCTGGTTTACCGGGGGGTTCGCGCAAAAGGGGGAATAGTGAGGGGGTGCGGGACTGGCAGATTTTCTTTCCAGGTATATGCGAAAAAAAAAATCCTGATGAAACCCTGCGGATACGGGAGAGAGCTTATTCCGGAACTGCCGGCGTTGTCCGGAATGTTCCCTTTGGCGCCGTGATCTCGAACCGGGCGCCGCTGCCCGGTGTGCCGGTCTCCCGGATACTCATGCCGGTGATGGCGAGGACCTCCCGGGCAAGGAAGAGACCAAGGCCGGTATTTTTCCCAAATCCCCGTTCGAAAATGTGCGATTTGTCACTATCAGGGATCCCCGCACCGTTATCCTCCACAACCAGCGTCAGCATCCCGTCATCCTTCCGCGAGTATGCCTGTATCCTTGTCATCTGTCCACCGCCGTACCTGAGCGCATTTTCAAAGAGGTTGTAGAAGACCTTCTCGAGAAGTGGATCCGCGAAGAGCTCGAGACCGGGCAGGCTGACCTCAAGGCCGATATGCCGGAACGGGAGAGCGCCTTTTGCCCTCTCCATCAGCGGGACCGGATCATGCCATGCCGGGGGTTTTCCGCCCAGGTCATCGAAGACGGTCGTGAAATTGATCTGTTGCCCGATAATAGAGGCAATCTCCTGCTCTTTTGCGATCAGTTCCGCTGCCCGGACCGGATCCCCGGTGGCCTGCAGGGATAACTCAAGGTAGCCCGTGAGGGCATTGAGCTGGTTTCGGATATCGTGGCGGGTGATGCTGGTCATGAGCATGATCTGCCGGTTTGCCTGCCGGAGGGCATCTTCAACCTTTTTCAGGTGCGTGATGTCGTGGAGGATCCCTTCAACACCGTCAATATTCCCGGCCTCGTCATAGATCAGGTGGCTGTTTGCCAGGGCATAATGGATGGTGCCGTGCCGGTCTTTCAGGGCCAGGGGATAACCGGTCACCTTTTTCTCCTTCATGATATGCGCGAGGAACCGGTCCCGCTCCCCGGGATCCGCGTAGAAGCCGGTGGCCGCGAGTTTCCCGCAGATCTCACCAGGAGAATTATATCCCATAATACGGGCACCATAGGGGCTGATCATGGTCATGATCCCGTCGCGGTTGATCCGGTAGAAGACGTCCTGCATATCCTCGATGATATTCCGGAACTCATCCTCGCTTTTTTTCAGGGTCTCTTCGGCACGTTTGCGGTCACTGATATCCCGGCCGATGAAGAACATGCCATAGGGGATTCCTTCCGGTGTGCGGAGGACATCGCCGTTCACTTCGAGCAGGAGCCGTCTTTTGTCGCAGTCAATGAACGTATATTCTTTAGGTCCCAGCGGGCGCTCAAACATAAGTTTCAGGTTCTCAAGAACAACCGGCAGGCTTTCCGGAGCAAAGAACGTGAGCAGGGATTTGCCGGTAACATCGGCCGGATCTGTCCCCCCGGCAAGCCGGACTCCTTTGTCGTTCATGAAGGTGATCTTTCCTTCCGTATCGGCCTGGACGATGATGTCCGGGCTCGTGGCAATCATCTTCCGGTGAATCTCCCCGCTCTTTGCAAACTCTGTTTCCTGCTGTCGTTCTTTTGTCACGTCATGAAGCGTCCCGATGGTGGCAGGCCGGCCGTGGTATGTCCCGGCCCCGACACGGATCTTCACCAGGATCCTGGTCGTATTGTCCTTGTGCAGAAGGGAGAACTCGTAACTTTCCAGCAGGTCTTTACCGGCCAGGCGGAGAAGATGGCGCTGGAGAACCATATCCCGGTCTTCCGGAACGATAAGGCGCGAAAAGGGCGTGCCGATGACCTCGTCAAGGGTATAGCCGGAGAGAGACGCAAGCGAAGGACTGACAAAGACCAGGTTGCCATCCTGGGCAATGAAGACCAGGTCCGCGGTATGCTCGACAAGCGTCCGGTATTTTTCCTCGCTCTCGGCTATCTGTTCCCGGGATTGGTTGAGCACGGCAACCTGTGCCTGCAGCGTCTCCTGCGATGCGGCGAGCTGCCCGTACGCGGTACGGAGTTCCTCTTCCACCCGTTTTGTTGCAGTGATATCGAGTTCGATACCGTCCCAGACAGAATAGCCGTCTGCAAGCGGGCGGGGTGCGGAGCGGAGGAGCAACCACTGTTCCTTACCCGACGGGGTGCGGATTTTAACCTCGGCACTGAACGGGATCATGGCTGCACGGGCGCTCATTTCTGCCTCAATGAGTACGTCCCGGAATTCCGGAAGGATCTGATTGTATAGCAGGGTCGGGTCCAGCATCAGATCGACCGCTTTTATTTCATGGAGGGTTTCCACGCCGGCGCTGACATACACGAAGCGCCGGCTCCCCGCGGGATCCATCACCAGCTGGAAAAAAACGCCGCTGGGCAGGTTGTCGGAGAGCGACATCAGCTGGGCGTCGCGTTCCCGCAGGGCCGTCTCCGCCCGCCGCCGCCCGACTGCCATCTTGATCTTGTGGGCAAGTTCGGCAAACTGCGCCCGCGGGTCCCCGCCTTTCTGGAGATAGAAGTCGACACCCAGGTTGATGGCCTCGATGACCACCGCTTCGCGGCCCTTGCCGGTAAAGAGGATGAACGGGATACTGCCATACTGCTCGCGGACGGTCTTTAAGAGGACCAGCCCGTTGATGCCGGGCATCTGGTAATCCGAGATGATCGCATCATAGGAATGCGTGAGGAGGGTTGTCAGGGTTTGTTCCCCTGATATGCAGGTGTCAACGACAAAGTCCCCGGTGGATTCGAGAAACATTTTCCCGAGAAACAGAAGTTCCGGCTCGTCATCAGCGTAAAGAACAGTGCAGGGGGCGGCGTGGTTCATAAGAGCGGGAACTGATCGGTCATCCGGGATTTACCCCACAGGCAGGTACAATGTACATGATCTTGTTGTTATATGCAAGGATTTATGATAAGAAAAAAGTTTGGAAGGGTGGATTCGTGATGGCGACGGGATCGGGAAGACCATAAAAGATTTATTGAAAACTCACAGACGTTAGGATGTTTTGAGAATATCGATCTCCGGATAGAAATTATCTGAAAAAGATTGCTCGCGGGTTACCGGCTGGAAAGTGCCGGTTGCCTGAGGCCGGGTGGCAGGGCTGCTGCATACCGCGGAACGATGCCGGGTACGAAAAGAGAGTACGATGGTCCGGATCCCGGGTGATCAGCTCCGGTGTGATTTTTGTATTATAATATTTGTGAAATTCACCGGGGGTGAGGCTGGGCCGGCCGGGATCAAACCTGACCGGACAGGTATCATTATAATTTTTATAATACGGGGAAGGGGATAAGAAGGGGGAAGTGGTTAAGGTGATTGTTGGAACATACCAACACGGAGGATACTGATTATGACCCAGATACCGCCAAAACTGGCACGAATATTAGCAATAATCATCGCGTTGATTGTGATTATATTAGCATTTGTCAGGGTTTTCCCGCTGTCAAATGAAGGACTTGTACTAGCAGCCTTCCTGTTCTGCTGGGGACTCGATTCATTAGTGTAAAGCCAGTCCTTTCTTTACATTTTCTTTCATTTGCATCCGGCGCACGCCCGTTTATTGTCCCGGGTGTTCCTTTGCGACATGAAAAAAACACATTCATGAGCACCCCTCGTTATTATAGAGAGGGAACATCCTGGCAGGAAATTATTAACCTCATAAAATGAGATCATCAGACTAATGCGGGAACACAAGACCATTTTCCTGATCCTGGTGGTGATAGCATGCATATTTTTTGCCGGGTGCGTGCAGCCGTCCGGTAAGGGTCCGGTGACTACGGTTGGTCCGCAGGAGAGCATTCAATCGCCGGAACCAGTAGCCACAGTTTCCCCGGCTCCGGCAACGGTTACTCCTGCTGCGGTCGCAACGCTCATCCGGTATGTTTCCCCGCCCCGGGATCTCAAGGATTCCAAACTCCTGTTCGCACTGCAGGCTCCCGCTGCATGGAATGTCTCGACCAGGCAGCTGACAAAGTCGGATACTACCGACTACCGGACCGACCTTGTTGCAGGCAATGTGTTCTCCATCACGTCCTTTACCGCCTCCCGGAGCCGGGAACAGGAATTCCGCGAAGCGTTCCGGCACGGGTCTCCCGCGCCGGTCGAGACCGCGGTGACGATCAACGGGATCCGGTACGACCGGTTCGAGAGCAGGGCCGGGGGCAATACCACGGTTGCGTACCTTCCCAACGCGAACAGTGCGAACGAACGCGGGTACGCCAGCATGCTCATCTTTACTGCCCGTGACTGCTACCCGTTCGAGCGCGAGGAGTTTGAAACCATAGTCTCATCGTTCCGGTATTTCAGCATGGATGCTGCCGGCGCCCAGCCGGGCGAGGAAATCCCCCATTACAGCGTGTCGGGAACTACGGTATCCCCTAAACCCGGCGTTGTGGATCCCCGAATTTTTGATTCCTCGGACTGGGATACAGGATCGAATTCGGGAGACAGTTCCTCCGATACGACCTCCACCGACACGGGCTCCTCCGGCGGGGGTTCGTCGGGCGGCGGCTGCAGCAACCGGTGAATCGCCGGGATTTTTCCGGACCCTTTTTTCCGGGCAGGCAGAGAGGGTTTTTTCAAGAAAAGTGTCTGCCTGAGATCCCGGCGATGAACGACCATGTCCCGTTTCCCCGCGACGTGAGGAGCAGGGTACAGGGTTTCACTTTTATTCCGTGAGGATTTTTACGGATTCTGGAGTGTGGTGATGTGAGTGTGCTTTTATCCTGCATTTTTTCCCTGTACCGGTTCATCTCACACATGAGTACCCCGTTTCGGGGGCATTTTCTCTGTTGGGTAGTTTCAGCAAATAGAAGTTTGGCGGTGGTTCAGGGAATGAACGATGCGGGGGAAGGGAATAGAATTTTTTTTTAATCTCTTCCTTTCCCGGTAGGACGGGTCCTGCGGGCAATAACGCCCGGTGAATCCGGCCCGGTCACGTTTCGCACACTTCGGTTCCCCTGGTATCCGGCATGATACATTTTCGTATATTCCAAAAATACCTCCAGTGCAGGAGCAGGTGGAGAATGACCAGGGCCGCAAACACAAGGCTCGAATAATTGTGCATTGCCAGCCACTGGGTGCGGGTGATCTCGAGATACAGGGAATAACTGTTCCCTCTTCCCCCGCCCGAAGGCAGGACAAGGTAGAGCACCAGCCCGGTGATCAGCGACAGGATGAACGTGATCAGGCCGCCGATGTCGACCAGTGCATTGATAGTAACGCGTTTCATAAAAACCTCTACGATTTTCTGAAGTTGTCCGGATTAATAAACACGAGGGGTGCTCCGGGACGGGTTATGATACAGGTTTTCCGGTAAGACCCGACCACGCCCGCCACGCCCCTCCGTCGCACGGCCGGCGCATCCGGTGATCCACGGTGCGGGGCGGATAAATACAGGAAGCGTACAGCAACCCGGCGCACCGGTGATTGGCACACAACGGAAAAAAAGTTGCCCGGGTCGGCAGCCGTATCAGGGCTGTGCTGCCGGAACATTCCGGCATCCGGTGCATGAACCGTCATGAAGACTGGACATGGTGCGGGTCTGTTTTTGTTCGTGCGTGCACTGGCCGTTCTGGTTGCCGCGGGTACAGTTTTCTCCATTCTGCTGTCCGCCGTTACGGTACTGGGCCTGGCTTCCGGATCCCATTGCACACGCCTGGTCTGAACCGGTCCCGCCATTCTGCAGGCACTGGCCCTGCTGCCCGGAAACTGCGCTGTTGTTCTGTCCCCCGGGTCCTGCTGCCAGTACGGTGGCAGGAACGAGGATGAGTGCGATAACCGCACAGATGAGGATTTTTTTGATCATGGTTTTTTCCTCCCTTGGTTGCCGGTCTGCAGAATTTTCCCTTCTGCTCGTGACCGGTCCTGCATCATCGGTCAACTGGTGCAGATAAACCATTTCCCGGACACACAGCTACATATCCGGTTTTATGACGATAATTGAGAACCACAGGGGATTTCCTGCCATCTCAATGCCTCATTCTGTTGTCTTATATACCGCACCAGCCCCATGTCCTGAGAGGAATGAAATCCGTAATCTTCGTACTGGCACTGCTCATGCTTGCGCTTGTCGCGCTTCCCCTGGTACCCTCCGGTACCGGGAGCGAAGTGCAACCCGCGGTTGCAAGCGGAGGCCATGCGTACCGGAACGGGCCTGGCACGAACATGCCAATGCCGGATGCCCGGAACGGTATGGCAGGCAGGGCCGGCGCTGCGATGCCCTTCCCGCAGGGAGCCCGTCACGGTTGTGAATGCCCTGCAGCAAGCCAGGTCCAGCAGGAACTCCGGCGTGACCCGTTTGACTGGAATTCATCCGTCCGCAGCATCCGGTTCCGCGGTTACCGGCGGCTTTCGGGAAAGAACATTCTCGAACACGATAAGCGGCAGCTCATTTACACTACGATTCTCATGAATCCCGGGATCGAGATCCCTCTGCTCGCGTCCCTGACCGGGATCAACCTGCATACCCTGCGCTATCACCTGGGATACCTGATACACCTGAAAAAAATTGCCTGCATGGAGCAGGGCGGGGGGTACCATTTCTTTGAGAACCACGGGAGGTATGACCCGGCGGATCAGCAGCGGATCCTCTACCGCCGGTACCCGACAACCAGCCGGATCCTCACGGTCATTGCGGAGAACCCCGGTATCACGCGGGGGGAGATTGCCGCGGGACTCGGGCTTGCAGGCCCATCCATTACCCGCTGGACACAGCGGCTGATTGCCGAAGGAGAGGTAACCGAAGTCCGGGACGGACGTCGGGTTCATTATTACCCGGTGCAGGATCCGGGCAGTGCCGGTGTACTCACGTAGACTGCATCCGAACGAATACCGTATACGAATGGTCTCATCAGTTTCCCGGTACCGGTGATGATGACAGGTACCTTTTTCTTCAACCGCGTTGTCAGATCCCGGGTGCCTGCACCCGGGACGGCGACCACGAAACGGGATTCTGATATCATCAGGTAATGGTATAATCGCGGCGGGGGAATGAGCGGAATACCGGATAAAATCCTTCCGGCACTCCCGTCACCTGCTGCAAAAGGATGACCCGAAATACCCGGCAGTTCCGGCAGACCCGGGTCCCAAAAGGAACGTTTATCCAGCCGCCCGTACAGTCTTCCGCATGAAAACGGTCTACGTACAGGGCCTCCCCCCCGGTCCCGGCCCTGAAGCAGTCTCCTCCGCGATCAGGAATATCATCCTGAAAACAACGGATAATCTCTTGTGGCTGAAAGAAGGCGAGACGGTCCTCCTCAAACCCGCGCTGAACTCCCCGGATCCCTACCCGTCCACCACCCACCCGCTTGCCGTCAGCGCAACGGCCGGGCTCCTTGCCGAACGCGGCGCGAAGGTCGTGATCGGGGACCAGTCCGGCATAGAACACGTCCTCCACCATCCCGGCGGCGTCCTGCATGGCCGGACCAGTGATAACTATGCCCGGTCGGGTATGGGTTTGCAGGGGGACTCCCGGTTCGTAAGTTTTGAGGAAGGCGGGTGGGACGACGGATTCTATCGCTATAGCTCGGCAAATACCGGATCATGGCGGGACGGTTTTTTTATCACCGCGTGGATGAAGAAAGCAGACCACATCATCAGCCTGCCCCGGGTGAGTGCCCACAGCCAGGCCGGGGCAACGCTCGGCCTCAAGAGCATGGTCGGGATGCTCCGGGAGGACAGCCGGCTGGAGTTCCACGCAAACGGCCCCTACAACATGTTTATCACCCGGGCTGCACGGGGGAGCACGCTCACGTCCACTGATGACGGGACCGACACATTCTTTGAAAAGATCGTGGAGATCAGCGACGCGATCCGCGACAAGCTCCGGTTCACTCTCTATGTGGCAACGGAGGTGCAGGCAACGTTTGGCCCGGACCGGTACGGTATCCGGGCGGGCCCGGTTGCCCTGGGGCATGGATATGTGGTGCGGCCCGACCCGCCGCTTGTCTTTGGCAGCGCCGACCAGATCGCGGCCGAAGCAGTGGCCCTTGCTGTGCTGAAAGATGCCCGGCAGTCCCTGCCGTTTTTCCCGCGTCTTTCCCAGCGCGTGGTGCTCTTCCAGAATCCCCATGTCCGGGAGCTTGACCGGACCGGTGTCCACGAGCACCCGTACATCCGGCACGGGATGAAGATCGGGCTTGGCGGGATGCCGGGCGAGATCGCGTTTGAGGATGTGCCGGAACCGGCCCGGGAACGGTTGCGAAGATTGCTCCGGTGAATGCAAATAGTGCCCATCTTTTTTAAAATCCCCAACCGCACACTACGGTATCACGGGCGAAGTCATGGCACCATGCCAGGACTGGAAGAAAAGTTCCCCAAGGAAAAACTGGATTTCTTCCCGGAGATGTGCCCCGCCGGTGTACCGGTACCATCCCAATTACTAAATATCAACGGGGAATAAAGGGAGTGCATGGACGAAACAATGGTCAAACCAACATGGCTGAGGCTTGCAGCTGCAGTAATACTCGGGTGTGTGGTCGGAGGTATCCTCTTCCTTATTACAGCCCTCATCATCGGAGCGATAAACGATCTCATGGGAATTGCAATTCCCATCAACATGCTCTTAGCAGAGAATATCTGGAGTTCCAGTCTCCTGGTTATCTTTATCGGTTTATCAATAGCCGGGTTGTGGTGGAAAGTGGAGACAACTCCGCCATCAGAGCCGGAGAACCCGGAGTCAGGGCTTCCGGATGAGTAAGTGAGATAATCCTTTTTTTTCTGAATCGATGTCCGGATCAGCATCTCCGGTTCCCACCCCGGGATCCCTGGAGCGTGCAATTTTTGGGTACTATCACAATGTTTTTCGCCCGGGGATTAGTATCATCCATCTGACGCGGTTTCCTGTTCGCAGGGAACCGGGACTGGAGGATGTATGGCAGAAGAACTGCAGATAGAAAAAGACCTGGTGGAGGACCTGCTCAGCCGCCTCTCGGCAAAAGGGAAGAAAGGCAAAGAGGCCGCAATCGAAGCGCTGGCAGTGAGTACCGAAGATGAAGACTGGAGGCCGGACGAGCTTATCCGGCAGGGTGGGATTGAGATCATCAGGGACCTGCTCTGGGAGAAGAACACGCATGTTGTTCTCTCAGCTCTTGCGATCATCATCGCCATCGCGGCATCCGGCCATGAAGAAGATCTCAGAAGTGACGGTGTGGTCGCGGCCCTTGATACCATGCAGGAAAGCAGGAACCCCGCAATCCGGGAGAAGGTGCGGGAGGCACTTGAGCTCCTTCAGCCCGAGGTGGAGGAACTGAATGCTCCAGTACCCGATGATGACGATTACCTTCCCTGATCCTGCATTGACCCGGGGTTCAGGTATGGCCGGACCCTGCGGCATGGTTCGTTGTTGTATCCGTACAGGGATCAGGATGCATCACCGGAGGAACCTGGTATGAGCGTTTTCCGGTTCGATAAAAATTCTGCGCCGACCCCGGACCAGTACGAGCGGTATATGATCGGGGAGATTGAAAAGAAGTACTTCGGTCCCGGGGGACAGATCGTGCTGATCGAATACCCTGAAGCCACCTATCTCAGGGACGAACGGGAACATGTCGGGATCCTCTACACCGGGCCTAAGGACCGGCATAAAGCCATAAAAGAGGTGACCCGGCTCGTCCATGAACGTCCCGCTTCTGCCGGAAATGTATGAGAAACGCGTAAAGGATCAGCTGGTCGAAAACTCCGACAGCCTGCCCGGCTCCCGGTGATCTGCCATCAGCAGCCGTAACTGCCGGCTTAACCAGTCCCCATGAAAAAAAGCAGGGAATTTCACCGGGTAAGACACGCAACGGGGTTTTGCCTTTTTCCGGTAACCCGCCCATTCCACTTTCACCCCGCCATCCCCGGCCTTATCCCATCCGGCCCGAACCTCTCATTACAGAAAATGCCCGTCCGCGAACACCGTAGGTATTCCAATACACCGGAAGAGAAAGAGCGCATCTCAAGGAAAGCCTGCCCCGTCTGCGGCCGCGGGCGTTCCGGGTTTCCGGACGGATGGGATGCCATCTGCTGCGGGCCCTCGTGCAGCTCATTATACTGGCGCGAAGAGCATCCCACGGTCGGCGAGATGCGGCGTCTTGTCCTGCTGGAGCAGGAGGGAACGTGCGCCCGGTGCCGGAGGGAGATTCCGGTATCCCGTGCTGCCGGAGGCCGGCACCCGCATCATTCCTTTATCCTGGACCACATCCGGCCGATCGCCATGGGCGGGGACCAGTGGGATGTGAAAAATCTCCAGGTGCTCTGCGCACGGTGCAACCGGATCAAGACCGCCCGGGACATGGGAGCGATCGCACGCTGGAAGCGCTACGAGCAGCGGGGACTGGCCCGGCCGGAGGACCGGTCCTGGCTCGGGGATGAGAGCGGGGAACCTGCGGGTGCACGGGGCACGTAAGAGATCCAGACCGGAATAAACCCGCCTGTTAAGGTGCGGCCATGGGTGTCCTGCGGCACTTCTCATGAGGTTATATCCACCGGCGTACTCTTTTTTTATAGTCCCGGTACTCTTGCCCGAATATCATTTCCAGCCGCTCTTCTTCACCGGGAATAAACTGTGTCCCGGTTATTACGATGAACAGGACCGGAAATACAAACGGGGCCAGGGTTCCCATCACCACGGCGCTGCCAAAGAGAATTGCTGCCATGGCAAGATACGCGGGGTTCCGGCTGATGCGAAAAGGGCCGGTGGTGATCAGGAACGCCGGCGATTCGTACGGCGACATGGTTGTCCGGTTCTGCAAAAACAGCGAGCGGCTCCAAAAGGCCAGGATAAACCCGGAACCAATGATCAGTATCCCAAAAAACGTGAAGGGGGCATAAAGAACAACCCGGACAGGAAATACAAGATGGGACAGGATGGAAAGGATAAGCAGGATCAGGAAATAACCCTGGCCGTCTGCGAGCGTTCCCGCCAGTTCCCGGATTCCCTTGGCCATAGTGCAGATTGGATCCTCCTGGGCGATTATCGTTACGCTGGAATCCCGGCCCCGGTTCCGGTGCCGGAAATACATCACGATTCAACTTCCATTCCCCGACAGCCCTGCTCCGGGCCCCCGTTTTCGGAGATCGGCTGCAATCCATCACTGATCCCCGGGGTCCATTAATCAAAAAAGCCCGTATACCGGAATTTATTACGAAATTTTCCTGCCGGAAAATGCCCGGACCGGCCTGATCATGACCGGGACGATCGCAGCCGGACAAAAATATACCTGCGTAATCCCAGACGGAGCAAGTATTATAGGCACCATCAGCAATAACAAACAAACAGAGCCAGAACAAGGATGTGGTATGCAATGGACGGTTCCGTTATCTCGCGAATACAGGAAAGGCCGGGTCTCCTCGCGTTCCTCATCGCGGCCATCTCCGCCATCGTCATGGTACTGAACGGCTACGGGCTCATTATCGGCATCACGAATGTCCTCCCGCACCTCATCTATATCCCCATCATCCTTGTGGCCTACTTTTATCCACGCCGCGGGGTACTCTTTGCGTGCGGTCTCTCGGTGATCTACTGCGACATGACATTCGTCAGCGATCCGGTCTTTCCGGGCGAACTCCTCCCTGCCATGGGACGGGTCGTCATGTTCATCGTGATTGCCACAGTTGTCTCGTTCCTCACCCTGCGGATGCAGGAGAGCGAACGGCAGTTCCGGGGTGTGGCGGAACGCAGTTCCGATATCATCATCATCACCGACTCGGGCGGAAAAGCGCTGTACGTGTCCCCGTCGGTCCGGAAAAACCTGGGATATGATCCTGCTGAAGTCACCGGCCTTATGCCCCAGGCATTCATTCATCCGGAGGATATCAGCCTGCTGGAGGATGCGGTCGTGCGTATTTCCGTGGATTCTGTTATGGAAGAGACCACGCTCCGGCTGAGGAAAAAAAACGGGGACTACGCCATCATTGAATTCTCCGGGTCACCGGTTGTCCATGGAGGTTATATTACCGGGATCCAGGTCATCGGGCGGGACATAACGGAGCGCAGGAAGACCGAGGAGGCACTCCGGGAGAGCGAGGAAAAATATCGCATGCTTGCGGATTATACCTATGACTGGGAATACTGGATTGCCCCCGATGAGACCATCCGGTATACCACACCGTCCTGCGAGCGGATCACCGGGTATACCGCACGGGAATTTGCGGAAGATAAAGGATTGATCAGGAAGATCATCCATCCCGACGACATCCATGCTCTCGATCACCACATGTCGCACGGGTTTACCCGGGAGGAGCCCGGCGTAGTTGATTTCCGCATCATTCACCGGGACGGGGATACCCGCTGGATCGGTCATGTCTGCCAACCGATTTATAATTCCGGCGGAGAATTCATCGGGCGGCGGTCCAGCAACCGGGACATCACCATCCGCAAACGTGTTGAAGATGAACTGCGGGATGCCAACCGGCGTCTCGCCGATATCATCGATTTTCTTCCCGATCCCACCATGGTCATCGATGCGGACGGAAAAGTCTCGGCATGGAACCGGACCATGGAAAAGCTGACCGGGATACCAGCCGCGTCCATCCTTGGAACGGGAGATTATTCCTATGCCCCCTGGTTCTACGGAAAAAAGCGCCCGATCCTGATAGATCTCGTGCTGCGGGACGACCAGGACGCTATCGCCACAATGTACCCGCGTCATCGCCGGCAGGGACACACCATCCTTGCCGAAGCTGAAATCGAGCGGCCTGGCGGCACCCGCATTGAGTTCTGGATTACCGCAACACCCCTTTTTTCCAATGACGGGAAGATAACCGGTGCAATTGAATCGCTCCGCGATGTCACCCACCAGAAAGCGATCGCCCGGGCATGGCGGGAGTCGAAGAACTATCTCGATGCCATCATCAACACGATCCCCGATCCCATCTTTGTCAAGGACCGGGAGCACCGGTTCGTGACCGTGAACGACGGTTTCTGCAGGTTCACCGGCCATGCCCGTGAAGAACTCCTGCAAAAAACCGATTATGAATTCTTTCCCCGGGATGAGGCAGATATCTTCCGCAAAAAAGACGAGGAAGTATTCAGCACCCGCACGACAAACGAGAACGAAGAGACCCTGACCGATGCCGGGGGAAGCCGTCATACCATTGTGACCAAGAAATCCCTGTATGTAACCGGGGACGGCGAGGAGTTCCTTGTCGGGATCATCAGGGATATCTCCGAGCGCAAACAGATGGAGACGGCGCTCCGCGAGGTGAACAAGAAGTTAAACCTCCTCTCCGGCATCACCCGGCACGATATCCGCAACCAGCTCCTTGCGCTCTCTGCTTACCTCGAGCTGTCAAAAGAGACCCTTGGCGATGCGGCAAAAACCTCGGATTATATTCTCAAGGAAGAGCGGGCTGCACAAGCCATCGAACGGCAGATCGTCTTCACGAAAGAATACCAGGACCTTGGCGTCGGTATCCCGGCATGGCAGGACATTTCCGCCAGCCTGAATCTCGCGGTTGCCGCCCTCCCGGTGCGGGATATCCGGGTCGTGGATGAGATTTCCGGCATGGAAATCTACGCCGATCCGCTGTTTGAAAAAGTGTTCTACAACCTCCTCGACAATGCGCTCCGGTACGGAGGCCCGGGCATGACCACGATCCGGTTCCGGTACCAGGAATCGGAAGAGGCCCTGACAATTTTTGTGGAGGATGATGGTGCCGGGATATCCGCTGATGACAGGAAACGCCTGTTCGAGCGCGGGTTCGGGCACCATACCGGTCTCGGGCTCTTCCTCTCCCGCGAGATCCTCTCGATTACCGGCATCACCATCACCGAGAACGGGGAACCGGACATGGGGGCAAGGTTCGTTATTGCAGTACCAGCCGGATCGTGGCGGCGTACCGGCACACCTCAGGGAAAATAGGTATCCGGAAATCTGGTACGATCCAAATCATTAACCTTCCTGTTTTGTATTGTTGAGTATTCCCGGCACTCCCGGTTCACCAGAAATACGACCCCGGGCCTGTCGGAAAAATGGAGATTGTATCATGAAACACTTTACCGGATCCAAATGGAAGATCCTGGTCATGAGTGCCCTGCTGGCATCTGTCTGCATCGCACTGATCGGCATCGTTGCAGCGGATGATCTGCTGCCCTGCCAGCAATGGGGGACGTGTAATGCAACGGTGGGATATTACGGGCCGGGCATGATGGGCGGAAATGCCGGTTATGGCGGATATGGTATGATAAACACCGGTAGGGCACAGATGATGGAATCCATTGAGGTCGACGCAATGGGCAGCCCGGTGCATGAGGAGATGCAGGGACTTGTCACGAACATGATGACAGGTAATCTCAGTTCTGCGGAACGGTCCCGCATTGTCGAGATTATGGACAAATATCCCGGTGCGTCGAATATGATGCTGACCCGGAGGATGGGCGGATACGGAACCGGTACCGGAGGGTACCCGGGCATTACCGGCAACAACGGCCGGTATGGCGGGATGGCCGGAGGGTACGGGATCGGCGAAGGCGGTTACCCGGGCATGATGGGCGGTTACGGCCCGTATTCCGGGACAACGGCGGGAACCGGCATGATGGGCGGGGGCGTTTGGATCCTCTTTATGCTGGTTGCAGCACTGTTCTCCATTGTCTGGCTGGTTGCCGGCATCCTTCTGGTCATCTGGCTTCTCAGGCAGCTGCAGAAGGATAAGGTACCTTCATAATTTTTTTTGGTGATTCCTAAATTTGAGCCACCAAGCAAGATTTTGTTTCATTTTTTTTTGGGAAGCCATCTCCATGAGAGAGCATGTTAGACGTTCTTGGGGGCTTCGGTTCCACCTCCGCCCCCGCCACTGTGGCATCCCCCGGATCGCGATAACGACGTATTTCCTGTAACCCCCCTCGTCCAATCACAATGCGCCCCGTTCCCCTCGGGGGACTGGTGACGCAAGAGGGGGGCATAATATTATCAAAATAGGCTAACTATGGAGGACAAAATATTAATCATTAGTTGTTTTGATATCTGACATCAAAGATTGGTGGCTCCAAATGATGAATCACCTTTTTTTTTAGATATATCCCAAAAAAAACGGAACAGGACAGGGATATTTACGGGAATCCCTTCGCGTTCGGGAGCTGAACCGTGACAAAGACCATGACAGGGGTGACCATACTATGCCCGACTGGAATATGCACGCATGGCACGGACATCCTGAAACTTGCGCCGAACCTGCATAAAGAAAATAATCAACCGGACAGTTTTGTGAAAACCGTTGCCGGCCGCATGCCGATAATGAACGAGATGAGTGCAAGAAGGATAAACCCGAACTGGGATGCGTTGATGAACGGCTGGTCCAGGACCGTTGCGAGAGTCACATCGATGGCATTGAGAACTGACCAGAGGAGAAGAAAGAAGAGACCGGCAAGGAACTCATTCTTTTTCCACGTGATTGCAAGTGCAACGGCACTGACAGCAACGATGACAACGATACTTTCAAAGATAAAAACAACCAGATCGACAGCAATTGACGCCACGGCATTCACCCTGGTGAGATAATGAGGAGGAGGTCATACTTAAACATGACCTTCCCCGGTTTCCTTTTCGCGTCAGGAGATACCGGGGGCTGGCCGGGGAGCCGTGCCCGCGGCCCGTCTTAAAAAAAAATGGACATTACTTCCGCTTCATCACAAGCAGTGCCGCACCAGCCAGGGCGATAACTGCCATGCCGGTCCCGGCCGGGGAGGCCGGGGTTGTGTCGGTCGCAAGTGGCGTGAATACCTTCATGGTCGTGGGTTTTTTTGTTGGTGAGATCTGCGTTGTCTGCGTGGAGAGGGTTTCCAGCGGGACTTCCTGCATGGCAATATGGGCACTTGACACGACAGTCTTAGCAGAATCCCGTTCCTGCATTTCCACTAAATTCTCGCCGGGTTTACGGTTCGACGGGATATTTCCCGTCAGTTTCACAACCAGCTCCACTTTCTGGGACGGGGAATAGGATAAATACCATCCGGGAATCGTCAGTTCATCGCCGCTCGTTACATCAAGGTGGGTTTCCACGCCATCCAGGATCAGGACCGGTACCCAGTGGGGATCGACAAGGTCGGTACTCAGCTGGAGTTCATTCTCCTTGGGAAAATTCCCGGTGGGCTCCGAGTAAAAGTGAATAACCGTATTGACGGTCATGGGTGTCCCGGCCAGCTGGAATCCCGGTGGATCTACGGAAACCGATGAGACAGTAAATGCAGAACCCCAGGGGGTAATCCAGGCAAAAAGCAAAAAAACTGCAAGGAAAAGGTAGAGCTGGTGAAATTGTTTCATACTTACATCTGGTTTATTCAGGGAGCATTAATTATTTTCCCGTCAAAAGACCGCAGGATGCCGGAACCGGAACAGGGAAATACAGAACGATACGGTTTTACAAGATAACGCCCGAGTTGTAAAGACATATCCCGGAGCGTCGTTCAGCGTGGATCTTTTCCTGCAGTTCATCTGTGCAATCCTGCCAATTCTCCTGATCTTTGGCGGCCTCGTCTTCCTGAAGCAGTCGGGAACAAGGATGGGCATTGCAGGCTGGCTGCTCACCGTCATCCTCGCGGTTCTTGTCTTCCGGACCTCCGTGGAAGTGGCACTGTACGCTTCGTGGATGGGCGTCCTCTCGTCGTTTGGCATCTCGCTGATGGTCTTCCTTACCATCCTGCAGGTGACGATGATGGACGTGACCGGCGCAATCGCCCGGATCACTGCCTACATCAAATCAATCGCAGCCGAGCGCTACGAGCAGATCATGATCCTGAACATCGGGTTCGGTTCGTTCCTGGTCTCGATTGGCGCAACACCGGTCACGATGCTACCACCCATCATGCTCGCGCTCGGCTTTTCGCCGGTGGTAGCCATTGCCCTGCCGTGCCTCGGTTACGACCCCCTCACCTCCTTCTCGCTCCTTGCCGTTCCCATCACCATCCCCGCAGCGGCGTTCGGTTTCGATGCAAAGGAGCTCGGGTGCTCGGTTGCCCTCTTCCTGCCGGTCATCTCCACAGGTCTTGCGCTCGGCATGCTCTGGATCGCGGACGGTTTTGAGGGGATCAAAAAAGGATTCACGATGGCGCTTGTCGCGGGACTCACCCTCGGCTTCTCGGCCATCATCTTTGTCAATGTCCTGCCGGCATCCGCGATCGGTCTTGTCGGCGTATTCTCGGGGCTCGTCACCATCGCGGCCCTCTTCCTGATGCGGTTCATCAGGATGAAACTCGCCAGCCCTGTCCCGGCTGTAATTCCGGAACCGGCCCCGACTCCGGCTCCCGCTGAGACGAACGGTATGCCGCTCTGGAAGGCGGCGTTCCCGTGGATTTTGCTCGTTACCTTTGCGGTCCTGATCAGTATCCCCGTGACCCAGTCCGGGCTCTACAATCTGCTCGGCCCAATCCAGAAGGTCACGGTCGTGGCCGACAAGGTCGTGGACCTGAAACTCTTAAACCAGGCCTACTTCTGGGTGCTCATCAGCACGATCATCTCCGCCCCGCTCCTCATACAAAGCCGGACCGAGGCACAGGCAATCCTCGGGCTCTGGCTGAAACGTGCGTGGAGCCCGACCCTTGCCGCCATGGTCTTCTTTGCGATCGCCTATGTCATGGACTGGTCGGGCCGGTCCGTGATCGGAGGATCGCTCGTGTTTGCCCCGGGAGCAGAGGCCTTCAACATGAACGCGGTGATCGGGCTTACGCTCGCACTCGCGTTCGGCATCACCTTCCCATTCATCAGCCCGTCGCTCGGCCTCTTCGGGGCGTTCATCTCCGGCTCCGAGGCCTCGTCAAACGTCATGTTCTACGGGATCCTCAAAAAGTCAACCGACGTCCTCTCCCTTGACTTTATGCCGGTCTACGCGGCCCACGCGGTCGGCGGCGGGATCGCGTCTGGAGTTGCCGTTGCAAAGATCCTGAACGCGGCAGCCGTGATCGACAGGATCGGCATCGAAGGCGAGGTCATAAGGAAGGTTGCGCCGGTTGCAATCCTCTTAACGCTCCTGACCGGCGTGATGCTTTTTGCAATGCTGGCACTCTGAAGGGATCTCCCCGACCGGGCCTGACCCGGTTTTTGATCAAACCCGGTTTCATTCTCCTGCTCTTGTGGAAATTCACATGAACGGGAGTTCGCACCCGAACCATGATAATCGGCAAATTAATTATTTCAACCGTCCTGATCCGCTGCGGGGGCGCCCCTTCGGGGGCAGCGGCATATACCGTAATCGGGGGTATGGGGATCTCAACTCCCATCGTTGTGTCTACAGGGGTTCGTTTTAATATGGAAATGTCATTAAAAATTTTCATCCTGTGTGCCTGTGACCGCAGGCATCATGTCCGTTTTCATGGAAAATAATGTACAGGAACCTGACGCTCCAGGGGCTTCGCCCCGCCGCTGAGGTGCCCCGGTTGCGATTGTGCCGCATTACCTGTACATAAAAATGCAGAAAATTCCCGTACGGTTATTTCCGAGGCATCATATGTGCCCCCGCAATCGAAGAACACGACACGTTCTTCTTCTGCTTCGGGTCTGATGACTCCCAGTACCTCAAATGGGGAGGGGTTGGCGCAAGGGGGGCTATCATAACTTTTGAAACAGGTTTTCACCAGAGCACATTTCACTTTTTTCCGGTCGTACCCGGCAAACCGGAACAGGTCCGGGCTGGTTCTGTTCCCCCGCTGACTCTCATGAACCCTTCGAACGCCGGGTGCTGATCGCTTTCAATACAATATCCTGATTAACACCCGGGCACCAACAGTGTAACCGGCAAATCGTCCGGCGTCAGCCGTTACTTTCAGGAAATAATCCATGACAACACACAGCGGTTCAAAAATAGCGGTCTTCGCGGCAATTATCGGTAACCTGACTATCGCGGTCATCAAGTTCATTGCAGCGGCAGTCAGCGGCTCGTCGGCCATGATCTCGGAGGGTATCCACTCGGTCGTTGACACGGGAAACGGTGTCCTTGTGCTGTTTGGCATGAACCGGGCAAAACAGCCGGCCGATGAGTCCCACCCGTTCGGTTACGGCAAGTCGCTCTACTTCTGGACGCACATCGTCGCGATCTCCATCTTCGGCATCGGTGGCGGCATGTCGCTGTACGAGGGTCTCATGCACATGACGAGCGTTGACCCGGCCGCAGCGATGGGCGATCCCACCGTGGCCTACATCGTGCTCGGCATCTCGTTCCTTGTCGAGGGCGGGTCGTTCACGGTGGCCCTGAAACAGTTCACGCAGGCTAAGGGTGAGATGGGGTCATGGGAGTACATCAAACACTCAAAGGACCCGAGCCTGTACACGGTCGTGCTGGAGGACAGCGCCGCCATGCTCGGCCTCCTCTTCGCGTTCCTCGGGATCTTCCTCGGCCACCTGTTCCACAACGTGTACCTTGACGGCCTTGCATCGGTTGCAATCGGCCTGCTACTGATGAGCGTGGCCGGGATCCTCGCGTCGCGGACCATGGGCCTGCTGATCGGCGAGGGCGTAACTCCTGAGGAACTCAGGGACATCCGGCGTCGCGTGGAATCAGACGCGGCGGTCGAACGCGCCGGTGACATCCTCACCATGTACATGGGCCCGAACGACCTGCTCGTGAACATGGGAGTATGTTTTGTCGCAGGCTCAACGGCCGGGCAGATGCACGACGCAATTCACCGTATTGAAGCCGACCTTAAGAGCGCATACCCGGAGACCAGACGCGTATATATCGAGGTCGAGTCGCTGTCGGATATGGAAAAGGACCGCGTGCAACCGGGGCCGTGAGGTCCCGGACAGCAGGGACTCATTTTTCATACCCGGTACATGGATTTTTTTAACACTCCATTCACAGAATATTTCGTATGAGCCACGCATGCACCCCGATCTGGTTCCGCTTTTTGGAGCGGGACTCCGGGTAAAAAAGCCCGCTGAACGATCAAACAAAGCCAACCGGGCTTCAAACCATTGAGAATAAAATTATCGGTTTATTTTGGGAGTCTCATTTCGTTGGATCGTTCGCCATCTCAACTACAGGAGAGAAGAGAACTGATTCCAGCGGATCAGTACATCCCAAAAATTCTGAGCGATTCCCGGCACCCGCCGGGCCCGGGATGAAATTAAATTCAAAATATATATCAGATATTGGTTTCCATTTTTCTTATAAGGTCTGGAAATCAGAAAGACATTATCTGGTGTACAACATGATGGAACGCGATAGTTTTTTTTTGGCAGGAGTTTTTATCCTGATGCTGGTGATTGTCTTCCCGGTATCAGCAGCGAATTCGATTGCAGTGGATGCCGGGGATGACCAATCAGCCACGGTAAATACAGAGGTAGACACCCCGCCGGTAGTTATCGTGAAGGATTCAGACGGTAAGCCGATAGCCGGGATCTCTGTCACGTTTGAAGTAACCGAGGGTGAAGGAACCGTATCGCCAGCGTCAGTAACAACGGATGATGACGGAGTCGCAACCGTAACCAGCTGGACGTTAGGCGAAACTGCCGGATTGAACGAGCTGACAGTATCTGCGAATCCGGTGAACGATACCGCTTCCCTGACAATCACGGCAACCGGTACTGCGGGAGAGGCAGCGACGATTTCCAAAAACGGGGGAGATAACCAGGAAGCCACCGTTGGTACGGTAGTAGCCACGCCTCCGAGTGTCAAGGTGATGGATGAATTTGATAATCCGGTGAGCGGTGCAACGGTCATCTTCTCGGCGGAGCCGGCCAGTTCCCTGGTAGGGGGGAGTTCACAAACCACGGGTTCGGGGGGCATTGCCACGGTAGGAAGCTGGACGCTGGGTACGGTAACCGGGACGAATCATCTGACAGCAACAACGGGTTCGCATTCAGTGACCTTTTCAGCAGAAGCCACAGCATCGACAGCAGCACCAACCATATCCACCATCTCTCCGGCAACGGGTCTGAACACAGGTACAATTTCGGGCGTCACGATCACAGGTACCCATTTTTCAGCAATCGGCGGGAGTGTCATCCTGACCAAGTCCGGCGAAGAAAATATTACAGGTACCTGCAGCCGGGGGATAACATCCATTACCTGTTCCTTCGATCTTTCTGAAAAAGAGGACGGGTCTTGGTATGTGGTCGTTGAAAATGAAGACGGCCAATATGTCAAAAAGTCCAGCGGGTTCACAATTTACAGCGAATCCGGCAGTGATGTGACGATAACCTCGATCTCTCCGGCGACTGCCAGGGCAGGCGATGATATCGATTTTACCATCACAGGAAAAAATTTTATTACGACAATGGTTTACGGAATTTACCTCTTTAATAGTGATTATGAAAATATTACTGCCGATGATATTGAAGTTAAATCGACAACCAGTATCAAAGGGTCCTTTAATCTCGACGATGATGCGGAGGTGGACACCTACCAGCTCTGCATCAGGAACGAATTCGGTGGCATTGAATGCGAGAAAAAGGCCTTCACCATTACAACAAACAAGGAAGGGACGATCGAGATCGAATCATCACCCTCGGGTGCAACCATCTATATTGATAATATCGCCAACGGGACAACCCCCGGCGACATCGATATCCTTGTCGGGTCCTATAGAGTCACCCTGAAAAAGGCCGGCTACCAGGACTATTCAAAACTTGTGAGCGTTGATGAAGATGATACGGTTACAATAGATGCAAAGCTGTATGCAGCTGCTACCACCACGGCAACATCCCGGCCATCAACCCCGTTGCCAACAGCGGTGCCCACGACCAGGAGTACAACGATAAAGTCCACAATCAAGATCCCGACCACGCTTGTAGTGGAAGACACTCCCACGACCGCAGAGGAAGCACCGGTTGAACCCGTGCTCATCGTAGGCTCGATCTGCCTTGCCCTGATTGCATTCCGGAAACACTGAACCCTTCCGGCCAGTCCTTTTTTTCCCTCACCGATCATTCGGATACTTCTTTGGACATTCAACTGTTCTCTTACCACAGGGACATCTTCCGGATGCACATCCGGAGTGGTCTGCGATGCGGTTGACACCCTGACGGACACGCTGAAAACTCCGTTCCCGGTCTGGACAACACTTCCAGATACGGGACAAGGGGCGATATTATTTTAAAAAAAAACAGGCCGGTGCCGATACGGTTATTGTGCTCCGGACAAGACTATTTCCCGGAATTTTTAACCCATGAGACCAAAGGAAGTGCTCCAGGCATTTATCGAGGCATTCAACCGGGCCGATGCCGATGCCCTTGCCAGCCTGTACGCGGAAGATGCGATCAACCACCAGGTTGCCGAGTCACCCGTGGAAGGGCGGGAGGCCATCCGCCGGATGTTTGCCGGATCGTTTGCATCGGCAACCATGGTCTGTATTGTCGAGAACCTGTTCGAAGACGGGGAATGGGCGATCATGGAGTGGCGCGACCCGCTCGGGCTCCGGGGCTGCGGCTTTTTCCATATCGTTGATGGGAAGATCGTGTTCCAGCGGGGCTACTGGGACAAGCTCTCGTTCCTCCGCGTCCAGGGCCTTCCCCTGCCAGAGAAACCGTGAGACCGGGACCTGTCCCGCGTGAACAATGACCCGCTACCTGATTGATATCCGCCTGATGGGTTCTACGAAGCAGCAGATCCGCACGCTCGCCGATCAGCTGGAGGAAAAATTCCGGCTGGGGAAAAAACTGGTTGCCCCGCATATCACGCTGGCAGGGCCGTTCTCGACCGACGATGAAGAGAAACTGATCGAAGATTTCACCCGGGTATGCACGGCCCAGAAGAATGTCCCGAAATACGAGGTTGGGGGATACGGGTTCTTTGACGGGACGCGGGTTGTCTTTGTCACGATCACGCCGGACGAGACCCTGAAACAGTTCCGGTACCAGATGTCGCAGGCAATCGCCCCGTACTGCACGCTGCGGGATTATGACCGGGATTCTGCCGAAGAGTTTAGTTTCCATGCTACGCTCGCCATGAAACTCGATTGGCTCACGTTCCGGAGGATCAAATGGTATTTCCGGGGGCAGGATAGTGTCGTGTTCCGGCACCACCCCATCCGGGCAACGCTGCTCCGGAACTCAAAGATCCTCTGCGAATATGATTTTGTGCAGGAGAGGATGCTCACCCGGGCGCAGGCACTGAGTAAGGCGACCATGAAACGGGATTTTGAGATCCTCCGGCTCTGGGATGACGGGAGCGGGGAAGAGTAAGATCGCCCGCCGTGCTCTGAAGAACATGCATGAACCGATCCGGTTCACACCCAAACCAAGAAAATCTTGCAAATACTGGATATTGGGAGGGCTCTCCGCTCATGCACCCGGTCGCAAACACCGGCAGGTTGTCAGATAATACATATACGCAGGGATGACCGCCGGCCTGATCCCGGGAAGCAAACCAATCAGCCCCGACAGGCTCTCCTTACATCTCCACCCGTGTAACGACACCATGGATCTTGTCGGCCGGCAGCTTGTAGAACTGCAGGAGCGAGGGGGAGAGGCGCTTGATGGCGGCAAAGACACGCCAGATCACGTGGGTCGTGACGATATCTTCTATGCCGTAGAAGATCGTCAGTTCATCGATCTCCGCTTCTTTTAAGATACCGGCGATATTGACAAATTCCATGTAGCCGGCATAGATCTCGAAGATCGAGAAACCTTTTGTCACCTCGCGGGTGAAGCCCCAGGTGATGCCGAACGGCTCCTCGGTACGGGTGATCGAGACGATGATATTGTCATCATAGATGATCCGGTTGGTGAACATGATCCTCGGGATATACTGCGGCAGAGCGCGGAAGTCCCGGGCAAAGAACAGCGCCGTGCCGGAGATCCGGTTCAGCGAATGGTAGGCCTCATCGAATGTTTTGAGGAAATCGTCGAGCGGGACCGGGCTTAACGCTGCGGCGAGTTTCTTCTGGCCGGTCACGTAGATCAAGATGATACTGAACGGGATGGCGGCAATAACGAGCGACCAGTACCCACCGAAAGGAAGCTTATCGAGGTTGGCGATCAGGAAGACCGTCGTGATTCCCAGGATGATACCTGCAACCAGGGACTTTATGATCTGCCTGCGGAGGATGAGGATCCACGTCACGAGGATGGCGGTGATTACCATGGTCCCGCATACCGCAAGACCATAGGCATGCGTGAGATTGGCCGAGGTCTGGAAGATCACGATGATAAAGAGGACCGCGATGAGCAGCGCCCAGTTCACGATATCGATATAGATCTGGGAACGGAGCTGCGGGGACGTGTAATCAATACGCAGCAACGGCATAATCCGCGTGGTGATTCCCTGGAACACGATGGAAAATATTCCCGAGATCATTGCCTGGGATGCGATGACCGTTGCAGCGATGCTCAGCAGCAGGAAGGGGATATACAGAATCTCGAACTGGGTAAATACCATCTCAAAAAGGATATTGTGTGCATCGGGATGGTTGATGATGAACGCACCCTGACCGAGATAGTTGAGCGCAAGCACGACAAAGACGATGTGCCATGCCCGGACAATCGGTTCCCGGCCCATGTGGCCCATGTCCGCGTACAGCGCTTCGCCCCCCGTTGCAACAAGGATGACGGATGACAGGATTAAGAATCCTTCAAACCCGTGAGAGGTCAGGTAGTGGATCCCCAGCATCGGGTTGAGCGCATACACGACCTGGGGTGCAGAAAGGATAGCCACAACACCCGTACCCGCGAGTGCAGCAAACCAGAGAACCATGACCGGGCCAAAGGACCATGCCACCCGCTCGCTCCCCCGTGCCTGGATGGAAAAAAGGCCGATCGCGATGAGTCCTGCGATGATCATGAGGATTGTCTGGGGCGTATTTTCAAAACCCGGGATGAGGACGATACCCTCCACAGCGGAAAGCATGCTGATGGCCGGGGTGATAACCCCGTCACCAATAAACAGGGCAATGCCGATAATAGCGATAAGGGAAACAAATGCAGCCTGGGTACGGGATTTCAGCATCGGCAGCAGGATCTCCCGGAGCACGATCGTCCCGCCCTCGCCTTTCGTACCGAGATGCATGGCAAGATACGTGTACTGGACGGTGACGAGCATGGTCATGGTCCAGAGGATCAAAGAGAGCATCCCGAGCACGTTCTCTGGCGTTGGCTGGATGATATAAAAGATCGCAGTAAGCGCATAGATGGGACTCGTCCCGATATCACCAAACACGAGCCCCATGGACTTGACGACACCATCCAGGGAATTGTGCGCCATTCTGTACTGCTATCCCGGGAGGTTCATTATATGCTTTCTCTCTTGGTGTACCGGTCGTTTACTTCCGGGAGAGCCGGATATGAACAACAGGGATTGGTTCTTGTCGTAACAAACCAGCCCGGTCCGCAATCAGGATACCGTCATCCATTCGACGGGAGTGCCGTAAACACAAAAGGTTATTACTCAGCATTCCAAGTAATTCCCAATGGAAGAACTCGTCACCTCACCTGAATTCCAGATGAGCCTGCTCCTCTTCGTGGCGCTCGGAGGATACCTGATTGCTTCACGTATCAACCAGTCCGCGGTCATCGGCCTCATCCTCGTCGGGCTCCTCGTCGGGCCGAGCGTGCTCGGGTGGATCACCTATACCGACTTTGTCCGCAGCCTCGCCCATCTCGGCGCAGTGATCCTCCTGTTCGTGATCGGCTTTGAGTTCAACATGAAGGATATCGTCCAGCCGCGGAACTTTGCCATCGCACTGGTCGGCGTCATCTTGCCGTGGATCGGGGGCTGGTGGCTGGCCGTGCTCTTCGGGTTCGATTCGGCAAGCGCGATCTTTGTCGGGACTGCCTGCACGGCGACCAGCATCGCGATCACGGCTAACGTCCTGAAGGAGCTCGGGAAGCTCCAGACCGATGCAGCAAAAGCGATCATCGGCGCCGCGGTCATCGATGACGTGCTCGCCCTGCTCGTACTTGCGATCAGCACGGATGTTGTGGGTGGATCGTTCTCGTATTCCGGGATTGCAATCGTGACCGTCAAAGCGATCGCGTTCATCGTGATCGCTGCAGCATTCGGGATTCTTGTTGTCAGCAAATACCTCGCGAAACTGGACACGACTCCATTCGTGAAAAAATATCCGGAGTTCATCTTCATCTTTGCGATGATGCTCGCGTTCCTGTATGCCATGTTCGCCGAGGCAGTCGGGCTCTCGGCAATCGTCGGGGCATTCATTGCCGGTGTCTCGTTCAAGGATGTTGAGCTCCACCAGAGCCACAGCCTCAAGGAAGGGGCAGAGTATCTCCAGATCATCTTCGCCTCGATCTTCTTCGTATCGCTGGGTATCATCGCCGACCTCCACGCGGTCACGTCCGATATCCTCCTCTTCCTTGTCGCCCTGACCCTTGTCGCAATTGTAACAAAAGTTATCGGCTGCGGGATCCCGGCGAGACTGGGCGGACTCTGCACAAAGGACTCGCTCATTGTCGGTTTCGGCATGGCACCACGGGGCGAAGTGGCGATGATTGTAGCCCTTATCGGGCTTGAGGCAGGTGTCATCGGGCAGGGAGTCTATGTTGTGCTCGTGCTCATGAGCCTGCTCACGACAATCATCACGCCCATCGTGTACCGGAACTGGTTCTTCCGCGGGGAATGCACGTACGGTACAGCAGGCGCTCCGGGTGATGAGGGCATATAATCATCACGAGTTTCCTGCTCATGATCACACGAATATTGCGAAAACTCAAGAGACTTAAAAAAGCAATTATCCGCAGGCACCGGAAGAGCGACGACGGGAGCCAGCCGGAGGATCCTGAACAACCTGACGACCTTCCGAAAGAAAAAAGGGACTGATTTCATCCTTTAAGTGTCCGGCCGTACCATACCCGGAAATAATTCTTCCAGGGACTCCGGCTCATGCCCCGCATACCCATGAAGCGATCCCCGGGAGGAGTGTCCCGTTTGTGCAGAGCCATGCGATGGCCGCACCGGACCCGATCGCGATGCCAAAACACCCGATGAGCGACCCCGCAAGGATGGCAAGGAAGGTGAGCAGCGTACTGAGGCCAAGAAGTTTCCCCGCAACAGAACCGCGGATTCCCCCGCTCCCGAAGAACGGGACCATCACCATGAGAACGATGGCAAAGAACCAGAGGCTGGCAAACCAGCGGTGATCGGAAAGGAACTGCTTTGTTTTTTTCGTAATGTCTGCGAGCAGGGGGCCGATAAAGGGAATACGGTACGCGATATCGAAGTTCAGCGCCATGAAGAGACCGGCAATTACATCGACCGTCACAATGGCGAGTGCCATGTACCACCATGGGATCCCGAGCGCAATCCCGATGGGTATAACCATCTCTTTTCCTGCGGGGGGCAGGAGGTACGCAGTGATGAGCCCGATCATGGGAAGGAACATGGCCTGCGGAAGGGTGACTTCAAGAATGATGACGAACGCGATGGCAATAAGAGCAGGCACGAGCAGTGCTACCGCACGGTAAGGAAGTTTTTGTAACGTCAGGATGTTCGTCTTCATCGTTTCCCATGCTCCTGCAATCTATAAACCCGGCTCGGACATAAACCCGGCGGCATTTTCCCGTTGCCGGAAATGCAGGGGATCATATGTCCCGGTCCATCCCCTTAAATAACGGGAATACCATGTATCTTTCAGGAGCATGGGAGATGTTTGAAAAAATACTGCTGCCAACAGATTTTTCCCCGGACTCACAAAGAGCTCTCGGGTACGTAAAGGATATTCCCGGAGTACAGAATGTCATCCTCTTTCACGTGGTCGATGCCACCCGCCAGTCCGTGAGGGGATGGACTCACGGCCCGCATATCGAGAATGCAAAAATCCTCCTTGAGGAAAACCGGCAGGTTCTGGAGAAGAGCGGTATCCTGGCAGATGTCGCGGTCGAGACCATCGTGAACACGATCATGCAGGGCGATATCCCGCTCACGATCCTCGAAAAAGCCGGTACGGAGAACGTCTCGCTGATTGTCATGGGCGCCCGGGGAAAGAATACAATCAGGGAGATCCTTTTAGGCAGCGTATCGGCAAACGTCATTCGTCATGCAAATATCCCGGTCCTGCTCATACGGTTCCCGCCTGAGTCCGGCGCCACGAACGAGCGCCGGCACCTGTTCTCCCGGGTGCTTGTGCCCCTGGATTTCTCCGGGCCGTCCTGGTCTGCGCTCGTACTCCTGAAGGATTTACCGAAAAACGGGGAGGTCCTCCTCCTCAATATTGTCGATAAGGGGGAGTCAGAGGAAGAGATCCAGGCTGCGGTCCAGGCGGCACGGGAAAAACTGGATACCATTAAAACGGATCTCGAAACGAGCGGTATGGCTGTTGATATCCGGGTCCATGTCGGGTATCCGCCGGATGAGATCAACGCTACCGCAGAGCGCGATGATGTCTCGCTTATCCTGATGAGCCCCCAGGGTGAGGGCTGGTCCCGGGAGCTCAGGGCGTTTTTTGTCGGCAGCACTACGGACGCAGTCATCCGGTGGGCGAAGCGGCCGGTCCTGATTGCCGCAGGCCGGACAACCGGTTAATGCAGGGAGAACGGGCCCGGGAGATACTCTGGAGACAAGGCCTGTTCACTCAAGTACGAAGTGTGCAGGAGGACAGAGAGAAAAAAAAAGGCCGGGCCCGTAATTACCTGAAGCCATCTGAGGAGAAAGGACAATGAACTCGTGGGAACTTATCTTTGCAATTATCCCGGGCATCATCCTCTTCCTGTACGGGATCGAGCAGTTCTCGCACGAAGTCCAGCACGCTGCCGGCGACTATTTCCGGAACCTGATCCAGAGGCTGACGAAAACCCCGGTGCGCGGAACAGCTGCCGGCGCACTGGTAACCGCAGTCGTTCAATCCAGCACGGCAACCACCGTCATCACGGTAGGGCTCGTAAATGCCGGGATCATCTCGTTTACCGCATCGCTCGGCATCATTTTTGGCGCAAACCTGGGAACGACCCTGACCTCCCAGCTCATCGCGCTGAACCTGACCGCCTTTGCCCCGATCTTCATTCTTGTCGGGTTCATTATCGGCATCATCCCGGGCAGGTACCGGATCTTTGGCCGGCCGATATTCTACTTCGGCCTGGTCTTCTTCTCCCTCACCCTCATATCGGCGGTCATGGAACCTTACCAGACCGACCCGCAGCTGATCGGGATGATCGCGCTGATGGATACCGTCTTCCTCCAGATCGCCTTCGGGTTCCTCATAACGAACATCTTCCAGTCCAGTTCCGTCACCACCGGGCTTGTGGTCGTCATGTCGCAGAACGGCCTCGTCACCCCGGCGGTTGCGATCCCTGTCCTGCTGGGCGCAAATCTCGGGACTCCCACAACCACCCTGCTAGTAGCCACCCGGATGAACACGTCAGCAAAGCGGGCAGCTGTTGCGCACTTCCTTTTTAACTTCTTAGGAGTGCTGCTCTTCCTGCCCATTCTCGGACTGTTCACCGCTTTTATAATATCACTGGGGGGTGGCCCGGCGCAGCAGGTGGCAAACGCCCACCTGCTCTTCAACCTTACGTGCTGCATCGTCTTCCTCATCCTGATCGGGCCATTCGAAAAGCTGGTACGCAAGGTAGTGCCCGGCAGGGAGGACGATATTGTCTTTGTCCCCCGCGCCCTGAAAGACCCGCTGCCGGCGGGAACACCTGAGGTGTGCAGAATGATCGAGCAGGAGATTGTGCATATCCTTGAGCTCACGCAGGACCTGCTTTCCGAGATCCGTCTTTTACTGGACAATCCCGGGAAAAAATCCCCCCGCGCACAACAGCTCCGGGCCTATGCCGTTTTTTTAAATAAACAGGTAAACGAAGCTGCACTCGCGATATCGCAGCGGGACCTGCACGATGACGAGGCAGCGTATATTGCCGGTATCGTCAGGATTTCCACGCTGGCTGACGTGCTCGCAGACCAGTCCGGCGATCTTTACACGATCATCGGGGAGATTGAGGAAAAAGGTATTGCCATCTCACCGGAGTCCGCCGCTGCGATCCGTCATTCCCTTGTTCCCTGCGAGAAGAACCTTGAAATGCTCATCGCCGCGTTCCCGGCGATTCCCGATGATATCAACGATGCGATGCGGGAAGAGGACGAGCGCCTGCGGGACGAGATGACCGGCCAGTACCAGCGGTACCTCTCCCGCCTTTCCTCCCACCAGAGCCCGGCGGGCAGCGACATCTCCCGTGCCCTCTTCCAGGTGGAGGGAATGGCATCCACTATCCGCGAGATGAGGAAATCGCTGCGGCGGCTGGACCGTAACTGCTGCACCCGCACATGAGCCCGAAAAAAAACGGTCCTTACCGCACAGCACGTTCGATACCGCCCTGTACCACCATCAATGATTTATATCCGGCAATACAGGTTACACTGAGAGCCAATGGATTTGCCGGAAAATCCCCATGCATTACCCGCTGACGACGTCCGCAGCCGGCTTGCAACCGGGCCGGACGGCCTTTCAGATGCTGAAGCAGAGGCCCGTCTCGCAAAGTTCGGGAAGAACACGATAGAGGAAGAGAAGACCAGCCGCTTCGTTATCTTCCTGCGCCAGTTCAACAGTATCCTTGTCTATATCCTCATCATCGCAGCGGTCATCTCGCTCATCGTTGCCGATATCAAGGACTTTTTCATCATCATCTTAATCATCGCGGTCAACGGCATCATCGGGTTCTGGCAGGAAGTGAAGGCAGAGGCATCGCTCGATGCCCTCAAAAAAATGACCGGGAGCAGGGTCACGATTATCCGGGGCGGATCTGAGCATATCATCCCTTCAGAGGACCTGGTACCCGGGGACCTCGTCACGCTTGCCGAGGGCGACCTCGTGACCGCGGATATCCGGCTCTTTGAGACTCTGGCGCTCACGGTGGATGAGTCATCGCTCACGGGCGAGTCGCTGCCCGTGACAAAAGACCATGCGGCAAAGGTTGCAGCAGATGCTCCTCCCTATGACCAGAAAAACAGCCTGCTCTCGGGCACAGCGGTTGTGCGGGGGTCCGGGAAGGGCTACGTGGTGGCCACCGGGAAGAGGACCTATTTTGCCGGCATTGCGGCGCTTGCGCAGGAGCGGTCTCCTGACAGCCCGTTCACGAAAGCGATTGCCCATTTTTCAAAACGGTATATCTTCCTTCTTATGGTAATATTCACGCTTGTCGGGATCATGGCGTTCCTGCAGGGCCGGCCGGCCGCGGAGATTGCCTACCTGCTCGTTGCGCAGATGGTATCAGCGGTGCCGGAGGGCCTCCCGATTGTCGTGACCATCATCATGGTAGTCGGGGCGATGGCACTCTCGAAGAAAAAGACCCTCGTGCGCTACCTCCCGGCGGTCGAGACGCTGGGCAGCGCCACGGTCATCGCTTCGGACAAGACCGGCACCATCACGGAAGGCATCCTTGCTGTCCACGATGTTTTTGCACTTGACCGCGAAGCGCTCGAACTGGCCGCAACGCTGTGCAACGAAGCCCGTGGCGGTGCGGGCGATCCCATCGATGTCGCGCTCTCGCGGTGGGTGACCGGGTATGACGAGGTCCGGAACCATAATCCCCGGCGCTGGGTGTACCCGTTCGATACCGCCCGGCGGCTCATGGCCACGGCAAATGTTGTGGGCAGCGAGGAGCGGTTCTATGTCAAAGGGGCATACGAGGAACTCAAAAAGCACGCGGACAATGCCCATGCACTCGGGGATATCGAGCTGCAGATCGATGCAATGGCCGGCCGGGGTCTCCGGGTCCTCGCGTTCGGTGCCGGCAGATGGCTTTCCGAAGACCCGGCAGCATGGCGTTTCTCCATTGTCGGGATCGTGGGATTCATCGACCCGCCCAAGGAGAGTGCAGCTGAGGCCGTCCGGGTTGCACAGAAGGCCGGGATCCGCGTTATTATGATCACGGGTGACCACCCGCTCACGGCCCAGGAGGTTGCCCGGTCCGTCAATATCTGGAACGAGGGGGACGGTCTCCTCACCGGGCCTGAGATCGGGGATATGACCGACGATGAGCTTGCAGCGGCGCTGAAGAAGACCACGGTGCTTGCCCGGATCCTTCCCGAGACCAAGTACCGGATCGTGAAGGTGCTGCAGGAGCACGGGGAGATCGTAACGGTGACCGGTGACGGGGTCAACGATGTACCGGCGCTGCGGGCTGCCGACCTCGGGATCGCGATGGGATCCGGCAGCGAGGCGGCAAAGAGCGCGGCAAAAATGGTGATCGTGGACAACAACCTCTCGGTGATCGTGGACGCGATCCGGAACGCCCGGGTGATTGTCGACAATATCCGCAAAGTGATCTATTACCTTGTCTCCACATCGATATCCGAGATCGTGCTGATCAGTTCCACGGTCTTTTTCGGGCTGCCGCTCCCGCTTCTCCCCATCCAGATCCTTTGGATCAACCTGGTCACGGACGGGGTGCAGGACAAGACTTACCCCTTCATTAAAGAGGAGGGGAACGTGATGACCCGGCCCCCCAAGGACCCCGCACAGCAGTTCTTTGATGGCAGGCAGATGCGCCGGATCATGACATTCGGTCTTGCCATGGGAGCGCTTGCAGCGGTCATGTTCTGGTACCTCCTCGGGAAATACTCTTACGAAATGACCGTCTCGATCATGTTCACCTCCTTTGTCTGCTTCCAGTGGTGCAATGGACTGCAGGCCCAGCAGGAGCACGAGCCGTTCCTGCTGGATATCAGAAAAAGCCTCACGATCAACCCGTATATTTTCTACGGTATCGGTGTGGGCATCGTCCTCCAGCTGGTTGCAGTCTATGTCATCCCGGGCATTTTCGGCGTGGTCCCGCTCGCGTTTGAACACTGGGGATACGTTGCCCTGCTCACGGTGGCCGCATTCGGGATTGTTGAGGCGATCAAATGGCTGGAGTACCGGGAGAGCCACCCGGAAGTCCGTGCCTGAAGGTGCAGGGAATCCATGGAGCGCTGGTCATCGCATATCGGGTTCATCCTTGCCGCCATCGGCGCAGCGGTCGGACTTGGCAACATCTGGCGCTTCTCCGCCGTACTCGGGCAGAACGGCGGGGGTGCATATCTCATCCCGTACTTTATTGCTGTTTTTGTCTTTGTCCTGCCGCTGATGGTCCTCGAGATCACGATGGGCCGGCGGTTCCGGGGAACGGTCGTGAGCGCATTCGGTGCAGTCCGGCCGCAGTTCCGTGCGATCGGGTGGCTGATTTGCGCAATCTCCTTTCTGATACTCGGTTACTACCTGGTCATTACCGGGTGGACCTTGGCCTACGTGCTCTTCTCGGCAACGGGAGAGCCGGTCACGTTTGCCGGGTTCACCGGGTCATACCAGCCAGTCATCTTTGCGATCATTGCCGTCCTCATCACCGGGTTCATCGTCTCGGCCGGTGTCCGGGAAGGGATCGAACGCCTTTCGGTCTTCCTGATCCCGGCCTGCGTTATACTTCTCGTCATCATGGCACTCTACAGCGCCACCCTCCCGGGATTTCCTGAAGCAATGCGGTACCTGTTTACCCCGGACTTCTCCGTTCTCCTCCATGCCGATATCTGGCTTGCTGCCTTCGGGCAGGCGCTCTTCTCCCTCTCGGTCGGCGAGGGGATCCTCCTCACGTACGGCGCTTATATGGCGCAGGAGCAGGACATCCGGAAAGCGGCACTCATCATAACGGTCGCCGACGTCTCCGTTGCGCTCCTTGCCGGCCTCGTGATCTTCCCGGTTGTCTTCTCAAACGGCCTCTCTCCTTCGGCCGGGTCCGAGCTCGCGTTCACCACGCTCCCGGTCGCCTTCTCCATCATCCCGGCAGGGCGACTCTATTCGGTAACCTTCTTTGCCGTCCTCTTCTTTGCTGCACTTACCTCCTCCGTCTCCATGCTGGAAGTCTGCGTTGCGGCTGTTGACGAGGCAACGGGGTGGACCCGGAAGAAGACCACGCTCATCCTCACGGCATTTCTCCTTCCTGCAACCCTCCTGCCGGCGCTCAGCTACAGTGCCCTGCACCTCTCGCTGGGCGGTGTCCCGCTGCTGGATGTGATGGACGAGACCGTGGGGACACTCGGTCTCCATATCGCTGCCATCCTCCTTGCGGTTACATTCACCTGGTTCCTCCCGCAGGATATCTTCCTGTCCGGGCTGGGTGCATCAACCCGCCTGAACCGGTTCATCATCATGCTCTGCCGGTACCTGATACCCGCAATGCTCATCCTGACGGTTGCGGCCGAACTGGTTGCGGGGACGCAATTCACCAGCTTCACGTTCGTTCACAGCGGTCGTCATATCAGTTCCCTTGTCCAGGCAGAGGGGGTTGCCCTGTTTGCGTTCCTGGTACTACTGGCCTGCACGGTTACCGGGTGGATGCGGAGAGTATGAAATCCCCATTACCCTCATGAAGGAATGATTAGTCCGGCACGAAATTCAGGGAAAAAAGGCGTTATGTCCCGCAGTCCGGACATTCAAATTACCCCGTTTTTTCAAGGTTTAAAAAAGGAATTTTGCCATCGAACTCAGCTACCGGGTATCGGATGAAGAATAGCGTGGCATTACCGGTGCTGAATATACTGCCGTTTTTCCGTTTGTTCCCGTTCAGGGAACTACTAAAAAAGGTTAAACCCTCCTGCCAGCCCAGTTCGGGGGGCAGTCAGAGCACCAGTCAAGCCACTTGGTGCCGATGATCTTTCCTGTCCAGGTCCTGTTGTCGGCTGCCATAGTCAGGAAGAATCTGCCATCCGAGCTTCCCTCTTCAGCCTCACAACCGGAAGTCTTCCATTCGCCGGTGAGCCGGTTCTTATCAATCTTACCGGTAACTGTGCCGGTGCAGACCGGGTCCGTGGCGAATGCAACGGTACCGGTCACATCCCAACACTTCTGGCTGAGCTTCATCTCTGTTGCCGGGGGTGCGTTGATGCCATTCCATGAATCTGGCTGTCCTTCTTGTCCGTCAGTAATAGTGCGGATATCATGGTTGCCGGCATAGCCCATCCACCGCGTGTCCCACGAGTAATCCCAGACACCCTTCTCGTACTTGTCCGGGCACTCCGGTGTTGTCGACGGGGCAGGTGTTGCTGCTGCGGGTGCTGCCGCAGCGGTACCCTGTGCGGGCGCTGTCGGGGTGGTCGCAGGTTGCGATGAAGTACAGCCCGCGGCAATCATTGCAATACATGCGAGTGCCAGCAGGAGGATAAAACATTTTGAAAAATCCATACTTTTTAAACGAGTTCTACGTATAAAAACGACGTGTTTTTAGATATTTTTGGCTCTGTTGAAATCCTTCCCATCACCTCTTAGTGGAATTGGGAGGGTGACCCCCTCTCTCCCCCAGAGGGGCAGGCGTCCTAAAAGGGCAGGCCCCCTTGACCCCCGTATTCGATCATTTTTTTACGGTTGCCCATTTACAGCAATGCTCCACGGGGCGAGGGTCGACAGACCCCGAGCGCCCGTGGCTTCATCACTACCCGATACTATCTCCCGCAGGTTTTTCCATGAAAACGGGCACGATGCCTGCGGCCACAGGCACACAGAATGGAAATTTTTATGACATTTCCATATTAAATCACACGAGAAGATATGTGATGGGGGCTGATGCCCCCATACCCCCATTATGATAGGTGCCGCCGCCCCCGCGGGGGCGCTCCCGCGGCGGCTTCAAATCCCTGATTTCCCGGAAACCGAACTTGCCCCGCCGTGCCCCGCGAGGGGCCCTGAGGCGGGGAGCCCTCCCAAATGTCCAGCAGTTACACGATTTTTCATGCTTCGGGTGTGAACGCCCGTCCATGTGCGTTTCTTCAGAGCTATTTTTTTTAAAAGGGACCGGGTAATCCGGCTCCTTACAATAACGCCATCCGAACGATTCTGCCGTTTCAGGAGCGTGATCTCTTGCGTGATAAAGAACCGTGCAATGATTTCAGCGTTGTTTACTGGTGCACTGAATACCAATCCGTGTTTTCCCTCAGATCCTCATCGTTCCCCTTCTGACACTTCCTCCTTGTATACCCGTGACCCGTTATTTCACGCGATGATGATGATGATATTAAACAACCAGACCGAACTGGAATAAAATGACCCTTGAGCGGAATATTGCAAAGGCTTTTGCCCTTGACGACGCGACCTGGCTGCGCCACGCCAATCCGTGGAGCGTGGCCCTGCGCAACACCGTGCTGCCCCTTCTCGTCATCGCGTTCTGGAGCCGGCTCTGGCTCGGGTGGTTTGCCCTTGTCCCGGTTGCCCTTGCACTGCTCTGGACATGGTACAACCCCCGGATCTTCCCGGCACCGTCAACACTTGACCACTGGGCATCGAAGGCAGTGTTCGGCGAGCGGGTCTGGCTGAACCGCGATGTTGTTCCCGTACCGGTGCACCACCGGACCGCTCCGAACATTCTTTCTGGAGTCTCCGGCATCGGGATGCTCTTTGTCTTCTGGGGGGTATTCGCGTTCGACTTCTGGCCAACCATGTTCGGGATGGCGCTCGTCTATTCCGGGAAACTCTGGTTCCTTGACCGGATGGCGTGGCTCTGGGAGGACATGAAGGACACAACGGAGGAGTACCGGAACTGGCGAATCCACTGAGTGACACTAATTCCGTGCAGAGCCGTTACAATCTCTCTTCTCTTCTCTGCCGGCGGCGGACCTCCCGGAGGAGTATCGCAGCGATGAAAAAGATAAGGAAACATGAAAATCTCATGAAGATCGCGTAGTTAACGGCAATTCCCCGAAGAGAGTTGAGATAACCGACAATCAAAAAGAGTGTTCTGGAGAAACGGGCATGAACGGGTGTTCGCACCGGAACCCTGAAAGCCTGATCTGCTGATTCTTCATCGTGAGCGGGGAGGGAAATCTCGCAATTGTGTTAAGCAACTAAATTTAACCCGTTATGATTTAATATGGAAATGTCCTCACAATTTCCATTCTGTGTGCCTGTGGCCGCAGGCATCGTGCCCGTTTTCATGGGAAACAGACATGATGCCTAAGGGCCGCAAGCACACAGGATGAAAACGGAGCTCCATTTTCATATTAAATCATTTAGAGGACCCTGACGCTCCAGGGTCTTCGCCCTGCCGCTGAGGCGCCCCCGGTCACGATAGTGTTGTATTGCCTGCACAAAAAATGAGAGAGAATTTCTGTACGGGTATTTCCGGGGCATCGTATGTGCCCCCACCCCCAACGGGGGCCGGGTTGGCGCAAGGGGGGCGATCATATCTTTTAAAACTGGTTTTTCATATGAGATTTAAACAAGTCAGGTTAACATTTCTTGAGAAAAGTCTGGAAATGTAATTTTCATGGTTCGGGTGTGAACTCCCGTTCATGTGCGGTTCTCCATGGCGGAAAAAAGGGAGACAATTCCCGGTTACACTTTCTTCAGGGTATCCAGGGCAACGCTGTAAGGATCGGCGTCGTCAACATGGGTCAGTTCCATCGTGTCGCCGCCAATGATCTCGCCGGTCGTATACCCGTTGACGTTCTCGACCAGGGCAAACGTCGTGCCGTCGCGGCTGATGACACCAGCCATCGCGAGGGTTTCGGTGCTGTTGCCGAACGTCAGGTGGCCGGAAAAGAGCCGTCCCTTCTGTTCCGTCACGACCATGGTTATTTCGAGTTTGTCATAGTCCGTGAACCCGATTCCTTCCTCGTAACCCAGCATGGTGCCGGTCCAGGTGCCGGTAAGGTCCGTGGCGGCCAGGGCGACCGGGGTCGCCGCCGGCACCGGGTGAGTTGAGGACGCGATTGCTTCCGGGGTTGTCTGCGATGACGGTGCGGTTGCCGTGCACCCGCCGGCAAGCACGGCAAGAACGATGATCATGAGAGTAAGTACAGTCTTCATACGTCGGAGAATGGGACGGCGGATGAGATAAACATACCGGGTTTGTGCCGGGATACGTTCACTGGTCCTGATCCTTACCCCAAAAAAAGCAGCCCGCCACGTTGTGGCCGCCACACTCCCTCTTCACATGGCAATGGTTATTGTCTGATGACGAGAATGGAACTATGGCGAAAAGATTGCCTCTCTGGAAATTCTCTCCGGGTATCCTCCGCTGATGTGCTGCTGACCTGCCCCGGATACATCTCTTTATCGTATCACCCGCCATTGAAGCATCGTTATGCTCAGTCCTGAAAAAAAGATCCGATTAATCCGGTACAAACTCAGCAGGATCGGCATTGGGGAAAAGGCATTATCCGATGAGACAATTCTTGCATCATACGCCATAAACCCGGTCGGCAACCTGTGCACGGTTCCCCGGTCCCCGTGATCGAACGGACCCTGTTCACCGGGCGTAAAAACCCGGGAGGGCCCGGGGTTCCCCGCAGGTACCTGGTCGGGCAGGCTGACCAGGAGCAGGGAATTTTTTGGCTCTTCGCTGATCTGTGTGGGTAATCTGGATCCCGGTAAACAAGTTGATGAGGGCTAACGCCCCCAAACCCCCATTACGATGAACTCCGCCGCCCCCGAAGGGACGCCCCCGCGGCGGCTCACGCAATGCAATGGCAGATGAATTCATCGTTTATCTTACCCACTTGAAATAGCGAAGAGCCAATTTCCAATTTTTTTGTGTCGATCACCTGCTGCCATTTCTCCGGCAGGACAGCCCCGGCATTATGCCGGGGAAGACAGAAATGCTGGTTTCCCGTCCATGCTCTTTTCCCCGGTGCAATTATTCATCCAGAAGGGAATATATCGCGACATGGTTCCAGCTGTTTGATATATTTGCAATTTTAAGTGTTATCCGGCGATATACGATGCCGCTGAAAATTACATCATGGAACATCGAGTGGGCCGACAAGCTCCTGACGGCCTTACAGGCCGCGAAAATAAAGGATGCTGACAAAGACCGCAGGGACCGGATCTACCAGACCCTGTGCGAGCTGGATCCCGACATCCTCTGCGTTGTTGAGGGGCCGAAGGGAGAGAAGAGGGTCCTTGAATTCGGCACGGAAGTCCTCAACGATGACTGGGTACCCGTGCTCCTGGGCAACGGGGACGGTTCGCGGGACAAGGAGTACGACACGAAGGGCAACCAGTGGATCTGGTTCTTTGTAAAACCGGCGCAAAAAGAGCGGTGCCGGCTCCAGTCCCCGGCCATCTGGCAGGCGAAAACAGGACACCAGAGCTGGAATGTGCACCTGTGGGGCGAACCCTACAAGACAAAGAAGCACGAGCACTACCGTCACCCGCAGGTCCTGGTGTACCGGTTCGAAGACGGCCAGGAGATGGAATTGATCGGCGTTCACACAAAGTCCGGGTTTATGAACACGAAGTACGGGAAGGACGCTGACGGGAACATCAACCGGGATTACCTGGACGAGGCACTGACGAACCGCATCAAGCTGGCGACCGAGGCCCGCAATGTCCGGGCCTATATCTCGCAACGGTTCGTTGAATGCGCACAGAAGCCCCCGGCGATCATCATCGGCGGGGACTGCAACGACGGGGAAAACCAGGATTATTTCGAAGAGAACTACCTGTTCTTCAGTGTCATCTCCAATCTCGAAGGAAGCCTCATCGACTCGGAGAAGTTTTTCTACCACGCCCTCTTCGACTTCGACCCGGAAAAGAGCTGGAGCATCCGTTTCGATGACCCGGTGACCGGGAAAAAGGCGAAGGACAACCCGCTCCTGCTCGATCATATCCTGTACAGCCAGCCGCTCAGGACCGGCCCATATCCCCTCCGGGCAAAGACCCGGGCCGGGCTGGTGGAGCACGAGGTCTGGGAGAAGTTCAATCCTCCGGGAACGAAGGAGACATCCGATCACCGGCCGGTCTCGATCGTCCTGAGATGAAAGGAGGCGGGAAGGTCCCGTTTTTTGAGGGCGACCGGGACTATCCGGAAGTAAAAGTATTATTCACCGGGATGGAACGAGATACTTTTTACGATATCGGTTTTGGAGGAGACACCGAACATGAGCAGCCCCCAGGGTTCCCTTGTCGCGAAGCTGTACTCCGGATCATCTGACGGGTTTCCGGGAGCCGGGGGGGTGATACTGCCGCCCGGGCAGTGGCTGGTTACCTCCCTGATGCCCACCTGGGGGCCTGCGATCTCAAGAGAGAGGAACCCGGGGTGATCCGGGGTGCCGGTCTTTACCCGCAGGTCAATTGCGGTAATCCTGACGGGATGCGGACCCCTGCCCCGGCGTTCCAGGGAGTACATCGTGAAATACGCATTTTCAGTTTCACGTACAAGCCGGACATCCAGCAGGCGTTCCAGTTTATCCTTCCGGAACGGCAGGTCGTGTACAATGGCATCGATAAAGATCCAGAATTCATTCCTTCCCATGATTCGTCTGCTCCCGTTGCGGGGTACCGGTAATTGATCCCGCTGCCGCTGGTTCCCTGCACCATATGGACACTTTCAGGAGAAAATATTCGCGGTCGGGGCCGGGACCCTGCAGTGCGGCGGAGTACCGGCATTCCCTGTCCAAGTGTCTTCGGTCTTTCGCCGGATCATGCCATGACCGGTATCCGGGTCGGTCCCGCTATACGAAGGCAGCTCATAATCCGGCGGGTTTCCTGTATTTGTTACCGGCACGGGACCCTGATCCGGGTGTTGTAAACGCGTCCGGTCCCGGCTGTTGCCCGCCGGGAACCGGTTCAGGCCTTCAGGAGATCTTTTTTCTGTGCCATTTTTTTGATCTTTGCGATAACATTGGGACTGTTCTGCATCTTGTGCCAGTCGGCTTTGCTCATTCCCATGAAAAAACCGCATGACGAACATTTCGTCCAGGCTTCATACTGGTCAGGAAATTCCACGCGAAGCGTTGATTTTCCGCATTGCGGGCAGGTGAGTAACTCCAGGCTGCTCGATGTGGTCACATCCTCGTCCATGTTGTTGGGTTCGCCCTTTTCATCCCGGGAAACGGGCTTGTTGTTTCCTGGTTCCGGGTCGCCTTGTTTTTTATGTGCAGCCACGTAGCCGTCATGGGCAGCCTGGGCGCTGATGATTTTGGTATTTTCGGTCATGGGTATATCTGCTTCCTTTTCGGGTTTTCTGGTGCTCTCATCAACAGCCACCATGGAACGCGGGAGTATATCCTTCTGCCCGGTTGTTGCAAAAACTGCAGTGAGGAGGCGGCCCGGCGGTCCACGCGGCAGGCGCTGGCGGGAGGGGCCGGGTATTCCCGCTAAGGTATTTCCGGGGGGCCTGGCAATGAGAAAAACTCCCGGCCATCACGAGATTCGGGCCCTGTTACTTATCGCGGATTCGGTTGATATCGCACAACCGGACTGCCCGGTACGTGGACCCATGGGCATCCTCGTGAAGATCCCGGGACAGGGGAACGGGGGACGCTGCACCGGCACGCTCTGCGCGGAGGCGGGGTTCATGCTGATGGCCGCCACCGGCCCGGCAAGCAGGAGGAAGACCAGGAGAAGGGCACAGAAGAGTCTCATGAAAAAAAATCTGTGAAAGATAGTATTAAGGGTATGCCCCTGCATGGCTGGCAGGACCGGTGCTTCCGGAACATTGTACCGGAGAGATCGGTGAACGGGAAGGTAACAGGGACAATTATTCTTTTTTATTTGTACCGCACGTTCAGGTCCGGTACCGGTTGAAGGCCGGGTTCATTTTCAGGAAATTCAGAACGGGAGTACTCTGAAAATGCAGCAAGGGTATTCTTACCGGGTTTTCCGGTCTTTTTCTGCCATCCGGTATTCTTTTTACGGGTGGATCAGGAACAGCCGGGGAGAGATGGAACACCATGCCAGGGCCGGTATCTCTTTCCCCTGCAATCATTTGATCTCCGGTATTTCACCACGATTTTCAGACGGGACAGCAGGGACACGACCCAAAAGCACGCCCTTCTCAGCGGGGCCGTGGAGATCCCGCGGAATACCGGGCTGAATCATGCAGGGGATCGGTACCGGAACGGGAACGGGACGGGCATTCCGGCACGCAGCGTTCAGGAAAAAAGCGGGGGATTTTTTTTCAGCTCTTCTGGCGGTTGAGGATGATGATGAGCGCCTTTGCCTCATCCCCGTCCTCAATATAGCTGAGTTCCATGGTGTCCGGCCCGGTCAGGTCGCCGATGATGACACCGGCTTCTTTCTCGCCGATGAAGATCTCTCCTCTCGCGTTGATGACACCGGAGAACTCCTCCGATTGTTTTGTCCCGTTCTGCAGTACCTGGGGGTACTCCTTATACCCGACAAACGCCTGCCCTTTCTGGCTGGTGATGTTGTATACCGGTGTGCCCTGATCAACATATCCCAGGGCATTGATATGCCCGTTGGTTACCCCGGTCCAGATGCCGACAAGGTCGGGGGTGGCGGTTGTCATGGCTGCCGTTGCTGCCGGGGCAGCCTGCGGTGCGGTTGACGTGCACCCGCTGGCGAGCACGGCGATGGCAATGATAAGGATTGCGAATATGGTCTTCATGAGGTTGAACGTAAGGCGGAAGATGAGAAAAATGTGACGAAGTTTTATCCGGGAGAATTACCGGGCCCCGGCGCCTTTAGAGATTTCCGATGACCTCTTCTCCCCTGCCTCCGGTTGTCCGCAGCCGGCGCCGGCCGGGCCCCGGCGGGGGGTGCCCGGGGACGGTGTCGGACGGGTCAGACGTAAGGCCCTGGCGGGTGCCGGACCTTCACGGTGCCCGCAGCCACGCCCATGCATCTGCTATTTTTGCAGTCGGGAAAAACTTGATGTCGATATGCATGATCCTGGCAGAGACCTTCAATAACCAGCTCATGAATTCATGCCAGCCATCATCGACGACAATCGCCATGCGTTCGCAGGAGCGGAATTTCGGCCCGTTGACAAAGTCATCCCAGGCCCCGTGAGCGGTCCAGCCGGTAAAATCCTGCATCTGGAGGAGGATGCGGAACTTCGGGTTTGCCCTGATCACTTCTTCGAGCGGGGGGATGAGTCCCTGCTTGTAGTCCTCATCGGAAAGTGTTCCCTTCATGACAAAACCGATGACGTTTCCGCTGCTTTCGGGCAGTTTGGTTATCATGCGTGGGAATACTTATTGAGATTATTTATCATTTTCTGCAATTGTTCGCAACCAAAGCCCTCATCATCTCCCGGTGATAAGATACGGGTATGCATGATACCGGCTGCCCGCCATTTACGGATGTGTTGTCCCTCCTCTTCTGTATCATCCTGTCCTTTGCCATGATCCTGTACCTCCGGATCTGGATCTCCGCGTTGCAGGTGCAGGCCATACCTCTTGAAACGTGGGCGTTTCTCTTCGCGTTCTGTGCGATCATCGCGTATTCCAGTGTGAGGCTGGCACAGGGGCTGTTCCCGGAACGGTTCCGGCGCTGCCCTGCATGCACGCTGGTGCGGAAGATCATAGAGATTGATGCCGTGGAGTGAGGGGGACTGACCCCAAAGGACATCCTCTTCAACTGGCGGGGCGGTCTTACCGGGATCGCCGTCTTCCTGCTCCTCTGGGCTGTGGTCTTCTTCATCGCCTTCATGACCGCGTTCGGCAACGACACGCCGCAAGGCCGGGCCATCCTGCAGGGTTTTTTAGTCTTTGTCGTTGTCGCAAATCCTCTCTGGGGAATTCCCGTGGCGTATTGCGCCGGTGCGGTTGTTGGGGGACCTGGCGACTGACGGGTCAGGCTCAAAAAAGAGCAGTCAGCGGTGCCTGCACAGCAGCCCGGATCCCGGTCTTCGATACGAATGACAAAACAGCGTGCTGATGGTGATGCCAGCGGCAGGAACTCCTGGTTGTTTCCGGTCCTTTGGAATAATGAACGGTCGACGCCCTCGCACGGGGATATCACCGGTTCGGCCCGGATCCTTTTCATGCCCTTCACCTGGCCTGTGCAGGATCTCCTCTGCCGCTGCCGGGCCCGGCTTTTTCATCCCGCCGGGGATATCGTCGTGATTTTTTTATTTCAGGTACAATTATTTGTGATGAATACGAAACCTTCCCTCAGCATATCCATAAATTGACAGGAGTCATGCGATGCCGGATTCCAAGACGTGCCCGAAATGCGGGAATGCAACCGTGTATGAAAGCGATGTATGCCCGTTTTGCGGGAATCCTTTTGAGAACGTTTCACCGGGTACTGCCGGGTCTTCCGGGGATACTACGCTCCCGGCACCGGCTGTTCCTCCCAGAAAAGCACCCCCGGGGGACTGGGAGAGCGCCTGGTTCGAGCTGAATTTCCTTACCCGGCTGGTGGTTGTCATAACATTCTGCTGTACCTTCCTGGAAAACCCCGCCATAGGGATCATGAGTATGGCCCTGGGTTTTTTTGTCTTCGGACAGTGGGCGGTCAATATTGCAAAGGAACATAACCGGAGTATCAACTGGGCATATTTCTGGGGATTCTGCGGGCTGCTCACGCTGGCGCTCTACTGGGTTTATGTGGTGAAATTGTCAAAAGACCCGGCGTCGCCGCCCCCGGCCGCCCGCTCCGGGAAAACACTGCCGGGCGAATGGGCGGTCCTGGGGCTCTCCCTGGTCTTTGCGGCCATCATTGCCGTCTCCGAATCCACGTCAAAGGGGATTGCCGAAAATATCAGCTCGTTCCTCGGGGTACTCGTCATCATGCTGATCATTGTGTACCTCATCTACCTGGTTATCGGCAGGCTCTCAGCGGCAAGCGCGGGCTTTGGGGGTATCGCATGGGTTGTTGCGATCGCCGGGGTTTCCCTTGCGATATTTTTCCTGGCCGTCCAGGCGGTACCGGTCCTGGGCTGGTCCGGGTTACCGGAGGAGTCCAGTGAACCCTACACGTTCACGACGTTTCAGGATCCTGCGCTGGGGTATACGATCCGGTACCCGGATTCGTGGATAACGAAAACGGAAAGCGAGGAGGAGAACACGGGTATCACGGACAGGGTGTTTGCTTCCCCCGGCGGGAAACGGGGAGCCTTTGTGCAGGTGATGGATTCGACCGGTACCCCGTTCCAGGGGTATACGCTGGACAACTGGGCCGCAAAAAGCATCGTGACCCTGCAGACCAACAAGAACTATCGCCAGTTTACCCTGCAGAAGAGCGAGCGGACAACGCTCTCCGGGTACCCGGCCCAGCGGATTGAACACACGCATGTAAACAGCGAAGGGAAAACCGAGAAATGGATTGATTACCTGCTCCTCAGGGGTCCGGTTGTATATCACGTGGGCATCATTGCACTGGACAACGACGATTACCCTGCCTGGTCGGGGACCGCGGAGGAGATGCTGGCATCGTTTACTTTCACTTCGTAGGAACCGGGGTCCGGGAATATGCAGGACCGATTTTCCTGCCCTGATATTAGTGCAGCAACCTGCTGCACAAACATTATCACCGCATGTCAATTGTGCAAGCGGCTCTTGCATAAATGGGATGCTGGTATCGATACAATACATTGGGCAGACAGTGTCTGCCTAATTAGATTTTTCATCAGGAATTCGAAAGGCAATTGCGCAGACAGTGTCTGCATAATTGATGTTTTCATCAATTCAATTATTGCAGATTGCCCATCAGAGAAATCTCATATATTGTGTCATGGTATTCAAAAAAAAGAGAGATTAGGTCACGGTTCCTGTGATCGCCGCGAGGATCTGCTGTGCCGTCACCGGGTCCACCACCTCCGCCAGCACGATGCCGGCCAATATGATGAATACACTCCAGAAGAACCTTCTTCACCTGCTCGTTCTTCCCGAACGCGTCCAGCACTGCATCCGTGTCCGCCTTCATGGCGTACCGGATGATCCGTGGCAGGAAGACGAAGAGCGGCAGGAACAGCACTGCTGCGCCGATGAACGCGAGCGGGAGTGCCGTGATGCCGGCAAACCAGAAGAACGCCGGGACCGCGATGTTGGCTGCGAGCAGGGCTGCCATGCCGGTCTGATACCAAATCCAATCATTTATTGGTACCGCAGAGAATAGAGGATCAGGATGGCACCAAAGAGGATCTATCTGGATGTCTGCTGCCTGTGCAGGCCGTTTGATGACCAGACAGTTCACCGGATCCGGATGGAAACCGAGGCTGTCACAGAGATTCTCAAACACTGCATGACCGATTGGGAACTGGTAGGAAGCGAAGCAATTGAATCAGAGATTTTTGAAATATCTGATGAAGAACGAAGGGAAAGTGTGGAGAGTGTTCTCCAGTTTGCAAGGAACCGCGTAGTGATTGATGAAGAGACTGAAGCCATTGCACGGGGATATCACCGGTTCGGCCTGGATCCTTTTGATGCCCTTCACCTGGCCTGTGCAGGTTCTGCTGGTGCGATTTTCCTGACAACTGATGACTCGCTGATAAAATCTATTAAGAGGCACGAAGACAAGATTACTACCAGAGTATATAATCCCGTGCAGTGGCTGATGGAGGTGACAACGGATGGAAGCGAAGACATTGAATGAGATCAGGATCAAGGGGTTCAGGGTGCTGGTGAAGAACCTCGGACCCGCCGATGCAATCCGGTTCATCCAGAGTTATACTCACGGGAGCGGGGACTATACAAAAGAGCGAAAGCAGTGGCTTGACAAGGATTTCGATAAGGTTATGGCCGGTATTAAAGAGCGCCGGAAAAAGAAGTCCCGGTGATCTTTTCCGGTCAGATATTCGATCTTCCCATTGCACAATCAGCATTTTTTAAAAACCCACTATGATGAGTGAACACGTTCAGAGCGGGTGCCTGGACCTCTTTTTACGATCCAGTATCAGGTAATTTTTTCAAAAAAAAATCGGCCGGGGGTCTTTCCCAACATTATACACACGGCACGAGCCCCGCAATGATCCCAACGATCTGCTGCGCCATCGCCGGGTCCACCACCTCCGCCAGCACGAGGCCGGCTGTGGCGATGAAGAGCGCCCAGAAGACCTTCTTCACCTGCTCGTTCTTCCCGAACGCGTCCAGGACGGCATCCGTGTCCGCCTTCATGGCGTACCGGATGATCCGTGGCAGGAAGACGAAGAGCGGCAGGAACAAGACCGCTGCCCCGATGACCGCGAGCGGGAGTGCCGTGATGCCGGCGAACCAGAAGCCGGCCGGGATCGCGATGTTCAGTGCCAGCAGGGCTGCCATGCCGGTCTCGCCCAGGCAGAACCAGGTGCGGTACTCCGCCGGGTCTTCTGCCTTCTCTTCTTCCGTCATCACTGCCGGGTCGAACATGCCGATCGCGTGGAGCACGCCCCGGCAGAAGGTGCGGGTTGCCGCTGTGAGAGCGGTTTTCCCGGTCGCGGGTCCGGGTGCCGGTCCCGGGGATCCGGTAATGGGTGCCAGTCCTGGTGATCCGGAAACGGTCGCCGGTTCCTGGCTTCCCGGTACCTCCTCAGCCATTGTCTGCCTCCGGTGCGATCATGAGCTCGAAGACCGGGCTCGTGTACCCCCGGTTTGCCAGCGAGAAGTCGCGTGTCCGTACCGGCTGGCTCCGGAGCCGTCTCGCGGTCCGGATCCGGACCGTGTGGATTCCCGGTGCCCGCGGGTATACGCGTCTGCCGGTCACGTCCCGCATTTCGCGGTAGGGCGGGATCTCGAACCAGTCCGGCCAGAACCGGATGCCCCGGGGAATGTCGGTGCCCCGGAAGAGGTCCTGCAGCCGTGCCGGTGCCATGTTGTCGTAGCTGATGTCGATGATCAGGTCCGCGTCCTCCGTATCTTCCGCGAGTTCGAGCTCGTAGAAGACCGGGTTCCGCCGGACCTCGCCCGGCGTGAGCGGGGTCTCCTTTGTGAGCGGTTCCAGGCCGCTCGCGGTGCCCCGGTACAGGCCGGTGACGGTTGCGACCGGTGTGATCTCAGCTGCCATGGTATGCCTCCTTACATTTTTCATGCTCGTCCTGGAGCCGGCGGAACTCCTCGACTACCTCGTCGTACCTGCCGATCCGCTGGTGGATCATGAACAGGACCGGGTAGAGCGGGAGCACCGTGCCAAGGACAAGGCCGATGATTTCTGATTCCATAGTGTGTTGCCTCCATTTTTTTGAGAGAGGAGACGGAAGGTCCCCTCTCCTGTTCATTTTTTTAATCGAAAATTCCGGGAGAGATTTGGATTTGATGCTCTCGGGGGGCTCTGCCCCCCTGCCGCATGGGCACCCCCCGGTTGCGAGGACGGGATTACTGGTTCCGGGAAAATGTGATAGAGTTTCCGGATTCCGGGTGCCGTCACATCGCAATCGCCCCCGCCCCCACCGGGGGCAGGGCTGGCGAAAGGGGGGTGATCGGTTTCCTCACGGAATTTTCACGAGTTGTTCTCTTTTCTCCTCCAAGTCGACGACCGTTGAGTCTTCTCCAGGTTCATCCCTGCGGGATTCACCTCAGGCCAGTGCCGCCACCGTGTCCGCCCAGGTCTCGACCTTCGTGAAGATCCCGTCGTCCGAGTACGAGCTGAGGTTCACCCGGTCGCGGCTGATCGTGACCATGTAGATCTCCCCGTTGGGGTCCCGGCACTTCAGCGTGGCCGAGTAGGTCTCGCTGGCCGGGTCCCGGACAGCCGTGCCGCCATGAGCGGTTGCCAGTGCGGTGCTTGCGAGCAGTGCTGCAGCGCCGGCATTGAACCCGGCGATGCTGCCGAACTTGCACGCATCGGTGCCCACGCTCTTTGCGAGGGCGTCCTGGTACACGATCTTCGCCACGTACGTTTCCTTGGATTTCTCCACCGGGTTGTGGGTGATGCCGGCCTCCGTGTAGGCTACGCAGCCGAACGGGTTTGCGGTGATCACTGCTTCAACGATGGTGTTGAATGCCGATACATCTGCGATCGGGGTCGCGAGTTCGCGGACCGCGGTCTTTACGTTTGTTTTCTGGATGAAGTCTGCCATGTTGTTTCCTTCCTTTTTTTTCTGATTCAGCGAAGACCGGTGAGATTATGACCGGCAACCTGCCGGATATTCTCCCCGGTTTGCTGAAGCCTGTCGGGAATCCGCTCCGCGGATCCCCGTTGTTGCAGGAGTGGTCCGCCCCTGCTTCGGTTCATTGGGCCCTTTGACATACCAGCATGGAACGCACTTGTTCATGGCCTTCGCTGAATAGAATTTTTTTGAGCAAAACGGGGGGTTTTACGCGGGACTGGAGGCTATCCGGGCCCGTAGAGTGGCCGGAAAATTTGGCCAAATCGGGACGGGTGCGGGAAGGGAGCAAAAAGTTCAGCCGGGGGTTAGTCAAAGAACCTTTCAGGATCTTCTCCTGCTTAGGGTCTGGTGACTCCCGGGTTTCCGTCCAGGGAATAAGGGGCAGGAGACATTGCGGGAAATTTTTCCCTGCCCGGCCGTTTCCGGAGTTTATCGGGAAGGTTATACGGGTTCCCGGCAGGCCGGGTGAGAGGACCCGGCAGTATGCCGGGGATCTGCGGTGCGGGGGGTTGTGCCGGGGACAGATGACGGGGGTACCCGGCACCCTGTAATACTCTAACCATTATTCCCGGATGAGGTGATGAGCGTGGCAAAGATAAGGATAAGAAACGCGTATTTCCACCGGCCTCCAAGAGGATCCGGTTCGGTGACGATCCCCTTATCGGAATAATACCGCGCGAAAACCGCATAGAGGAGATCATATATTCCGGCTGCCAGGCACAGCCACAGGAAGAGCATCAGCACGATGTAATTTTTTTCCGTCATCCCGGGCGAATGGTCCACTCCGGGTGTACCAAGTCCCCCACCATCTTTTCCTCCATCACTCATGGTGATCCCCAGCATGAAGATGGCCATAAACACCAGTACAAGGAAGAGAAGCACCGCACACCAGATCATGGCAACCGTAATCGGGCGCATCAGCTGCATACCGGGCGCGGGCAATGATGAAGATTTCCGACAGAGATTAAAGAGACCTATAGGGAGATATTGAGGAAAATGACGGCACCGGTACTTCCGCCGTGTGCAGCCACGAGCCTATTATCTGCCGGCTGACAACAATCGTTTATTGTGTATGAACCCTGAGGCGGGACGCCTGAGATATTCTGCTGTACGTGCTTCCCGGCCCTGTGCATTGAGGACTCCATTCTCCGGAAACACCGGGTGAGAGAAAAGGGAGAAAAAATTACGCCCGCGTCTTTTTCTTCCCGTGAGCAAGAACCGCGGCCAGATACTTGTCAGGATCGTCTTTGAGCCACTGTTTTCGTTCTTTGGTGTAATCGCCGCTTCCCGGATCATAGATCTGAAGGAACCGGACCGCATCAACGGGCCCGAGCTCTTTTACGAGTGCATCGATACCCTGTTTGTGGATTTCATTCAGTGTCTTTGCTTCCATGTTCGTTCACCTCCATAAGCCATTCAACGGGATTCTTAACTTGTATCTGATGAGCGGGCTGCTTTCCCGGCCCCTGAGGGAAAAAAGGAGGAGTTATTCGGAATCAGAAACATTTTTTGCCTGTTTCTGCATCTCGAAGATCTCATTGCATATTTCATCAAGATCATTACTGAGCCACTGTCTGCGCTCTTTGGTATAATCTCCCTTTCCCTGATCAAACATCTGGATGAAGCGGACCATGTCAACAGGACCGAGGGTCTTACGCAGAGCATCAATCCCTTCATCATGAAT
>JBAZHD010000010.1:0-57485 GCA_041652515.1 Methanoregula sp. | reverse complement strand
ATCGTCTCACCGATAACGCTGAACCGGAAATGCCCGGGTTCGATGACGCCGGCATGGACAGGCCCGACCGGAACCTGGTACACGCCTTCCCCGTTCACGACCCTGAACGGGTACTCGCGTTCAGGACTGACCTCGCTTTTTACCTGTACCGGCTGGTTCCGGAAAGCCTTTTGCAGCGGATGGAACCCGTCAGGATAGATCTCGTGCAGGAACAGGCGCCGGGTATCGAACGTCCCTTCGAACGCGATACCAAACCCGTCCTGGCATTCCCGCTCAAACCAGGATGCCGAAGGAAACAGGCTTGCAAGGGATACAGCACTGCCGCTTACATCCCGGATGAGGACGAGGATGTGCTGTTTTCTCTCGAACACCGATAAGAGCGAGAGGGGGGCCCGGGAAGAAAAACCCTCAACCGCAAACAGGCCGATCAGGACGAATTTTCGGAGGGAGAGCGATTCTGCCGCAGGCATGAATTCCCGGTCTCCGATAGTGATGTAGTACTCATTTCCGGGACCGTTTACGATCCTTTCATCGGTAAAAGACGATCCCAGCAGTTCACGGATCCAGTCATTTCCGGTTTCAGATAACGCAGCCATCAGAACTTCAGCTCCTGTACGATCCGGTCAAGAAACGAGATCTCACCCTGGGTAAAAATAATCCCGAGAATGATGATGAGACCGATAAGAAAGACCAGGGGAATTTTCATGGTCAGGGGGGTCAGGTAGGGCTCGATATCCGACGGAGTATCCGGTGCCGTGATCTCGGAAAATGCCGTAATCACGAAATATCCCAGTGCAGCTGCTGCAATAAAAAGGAGGGCGAGAAGGACAAAGAGGGCCGGAAGGGAGACCCTTGCGAGTTCACAGAGGATGAACAGTTTTGAGAAGAAGATCGGGAACAGGGGCATGCCGGTGATCGCAAGTCCGCCGATAATGATCCCCCATGCGGCAAGGGGCTGGAGCCGGAATACGTCCCTGATCTCGTCAACGGCATCGGTCGAGAGCCTGCTCCGGTACTGGCGGTGCAGGATGCCTGCCGAGAAGAAGAGCGAGGCCTTGGTCAGGGAGTGGGCCATGATATGGAACAGTATCCAGAATATCGCAAGCGGTGTCGAAACCGCGATGCCGATAAGGATGAGCCCCATGTTCTCAACGCTGGAAAAGGCAATCAGTTTCTTGAGGTTCTTCTGCGGGAGCATGGAGAATGCAGCGATACCCACCGTGAAAAAGCCGAACAGGCCAAGCACCGGGGCAATCGCGGCTGCAGCGGGGGTCTGGTGGACAATTGCCCAGACTCTGATAATCCCATAGATCCCCACGTTCAGGAGTACCGCAGAGAGGAGCGCACTCACCGCTGACGGTGCCTTTGCATGGGCTTCCGGCAGCCACGTGTGGAACGGGAAGATACCGGACTTTGCAGCAAACCCAATGAACACAAGAGCAAAGGCCGCAGCCAGCATCGCAGGCGGGAAAACTGCAGCATGCTGCATCAGCTCCGTCCAGTTCAGGGTGCCCTCGCCCAGCACGGTGCGGGAGGTCTCGAAGAGGAAGATAAGGCCGACGAAGGAGAAGAGCATCGAGGCTGATGCAATGAAGATATACTTGATTGCCGCGTCGATATTCTCCCGTGCCGAGAGGATTGCGACCAGCATCGCGGATATGATGGTGGTCAGCTCGGCACAGATCCAGAAGAGGGCAAGGTTGTCACAGAAAAATGCCAGGGCAAGGATAAGGAGAAGCATCGTCCATGAGGCATAGAAGAGCTTCAGGCTGCCCTGTTCAAGTTCCCCGCTCTTCAGCAGGCTCTCGACATACCCGCCGGCATAGACTGCCGCACAGGTAAAGATCACCGATGCAATGAGGACCTCAAACAGGCCGAAATTGTCCATGAAGAAGTACTGGCTGCCAATCAAAAATGACGCTACCGGCACGTTCTGGAAGAAGAGAACATACACGGTCAGGACCGTGTACAGGGACGCATGGACAATACAGGCGCCGTTCATCTGGCGGTGACTGGCACTCAGGCTGATTACCGCAAGGGCAACGAGCGCAACAAGGATGTAGGCCAGCAGGATCATGGTTCCTCCGATCCCTGCAGGAGATGGAAACGGTGGAGGCGTTTATGATAGTCCTCGAGAGTAGAATCGATCCCGACGGTCAGGATCGTGGTCAGGAGCACGAGGATGATCAGGTCGATGATGATCAAAAATTCGATGATGAACGGGAGTTCCGTCACAAACATTCCAAAGAGCAGCACGCCGTTTTCCATGGATAGGAACCCGAGGACTTTGGTGATCGCACGCTTCCGGGAAAGCATCACCATCATGCCCATCAGCATCAGCGATATCCCGATAACTGCACCAAAGAAGAAGAGGCTGTCCCTGGCAGGTGTCTCACGCAGGATCCGGGTGAGCGCCATATAGACAACAAGCATCAGGGCCATTGAGAGGATAAGCGATGAGGTAGGGCTCAGGAAATGGAACTCGATATCGCGTTTGATCCGTATTTTTTCCTGGATGGTTGCAATAAAAAACGGGATGATAAGGACCTTACTCAGGAACGTGACGACAGCAATGGCGAGGAGGACTGAGGCTGACTCGTGGATATAGAGGGTCAGGGCAAGACAGACCAGGGTGACGGACTGCAGCGAATACATGGAAACGAGCGAGAGGAGGTTACGGGTCGATATGATATAGGCTGCCGTAATGATGATGCAGACGAGCAGGACCTTGATGATTCCCTCGATAAATGCAGGTTCGATCATGCGAACACCTCGATGATGATAATCAGGGTCGAGAAGAAGAATGCCATGGCAAACAGGCTCGGAAGCTGGAAGAAACGCATCTTTGCCATGGAGGATTCAAAGAGCCCGATGATACCCGAGAGGATGGCACATTTCAGGACAAAGAGGACTGCCGCGATAAGAAGGCCGGTAAGGGTGAGGTTTGTCACAAGGCCGAACGGGATGATCAGGTTGACGAGGAGTGCCATGAGGAGGGTCAGTTTGATGGCAGCAGACAGTTCCATGAGTGCCAGGTTCCGGCCGGACTGTTCAAGGATCATGCCTTCGTGGATCATGGTCAGTTCAAGGTGTGTTTCCGGGTTGTCCACCGGTATCCTTGAGGTCTCGACAATAAGGATGATAAATAAGGAGATCCCGATAAGGATCAGGATCGGAGTGGTGATGGTCCCGCTTGCTGCGGAATTGGCAAACATATCAAAGATATTCAGGGTTTTGAAAACAAATGCCAGTGCGGCAAAGACGATGATAGTGGTAGGCTCGATAATCGCCGAGATACTCATCTCACGGGAACTGCCCATCCCGCCAAAGGAACTGCCGGCATCGAGGCCGGCGAGGGCCATGAAGAACTTGGCAAGGGCGAGCAGGTAGAGGAAGAGGATGATATTCCCGATCCCAAAGGCAGGTTCCGGCACGAAAACCAGGGGTACAAACAGGGCTGCAACAAGCATCGCGGCCACGTTCACGACAGGAGTGACCCGCATGATCCGCGACGATGTGGAAGCATAGATCACTTCCTTTTTCAGAAGTTTTGCTATCGTATAATAGGTCTGGAAGATCGACGGCCCCCATCTCCCCTGCGTCCATGCTTTCACCTTTTTTATGAGGCTGATAAAGAGCGGGGCTGTCACAAGGACGACTGCGGTATTGATTACAAGGTACAGGAGAAAATCATACGGCATATCAGAACCACCCGAGGAATATGATCACCATGATCACCGTGACAAAGACGTACAGCAGGTACGTATCGAGACAGCCGTTCTGGAACCGGGATATATAAATTCCTGACCGGACTGAGAACCGGGCAACCGGGAGGTAGAGATACTCCTCAAAGATTTTCATGAGGCGGATCTCGGCGATGCCTTCTTTGAAAATCGTGTTCTTCGGGTCAAAGAACACCCGCTCGTTTTTGATCCGGGTCCGGTATATCGATGAGAAGATGATGTCGAGGGGTTCGGAAAAACCGTGACCAGTATATTCAGCTGATGCCTGCTGGAAGTGGGTCCCGCATCCCCAGGTCTCGCTGATCCGTTCTGCACGTGACGCAGTAAAATACAGGGCAATCACAATCAGTCCGCTCATGAGGACGAGGAGGAGCCCGACAATGAGCATATCCGGAAGCGGAACGGCGAATCCCGCAAGCTGGAAGAGCTGGTATGCACACAGGCCAAGGAAGATACAGGCAAGGGCAAGGATGCCGGGGCCGATGAGCATGGCCGCAGGGACTTCCTCTGCACCGGCACTTTCCGGGGACCGGGGGAGTGCCAGGAATATCGACCCGAATGCCTTGACAAAACACGCAGCAGACAAAGCGCTCGTCAGGGCAAACAGGGCCAGACAGATAAGGAGGAGTACCTTAAGTAACGGGTCGACGACCGCTACCGACGTGAAGATCGACATGAAAATCAGGATCTCGCTTGCAAACCCGTTCAGGGGCGGGAGGGCTGCGATGGCAACGGCACCAACAAAGAACAGCGCGGATGTCCATGGCATCCGGTGGGCAAGGCCGCCCATGTGTTCGATATCCCGGGTATGGGTTGCATGCACCACCGAGCCCGCGGTGAGGAAGAGCAGGCTTTTGAAGAGGGCGTGATTCAGGGAGTGGAAGAGTGCACCCAGCAGGCTCATGGTGGCAAGAACCGGGAGATTTACACCGTGGAAAATGACAAAAAGGCCGATCCCCATGAAGATGATACCGATATTCTCGATGCTCGAATAGGCCAGCATCCCCTTGATGTCATGTTCCTTGAGTGCATAGATGATTCCCAGGACCGCAGAAAGTGAACCGGCAAGGAGAATCAGGATGCCCCACCACAGGTCCGGTGCGAAAACATCCAGAAGGACCCGCACGAGCCCGTACACGGCCATCTTGAGCATGACACCGGACATAAGGGCGGAGACCGGGCTCGGGCTTGCCGGGTGGGCGTACGGGAGCCACTTATGGAATGGTATGATCCCGCCCTTAATGGAGAAACCGATCAAAAGGGAGAGGAATGCAATGAGGACAAGGGGTGTTGCAGGAGAACCGGCAGCAGAGAACGCAAATGATCCTGTCTGGACATAGAGAGCGATGATCCCAAAGAGGACAAACATCGTGGACAGCTGGGTCATGATGAAATAGAAGATGCCGGCCTTTCTCGTTTCGGGATGATCATACTCGTACATGACAAGGAGGAACGAGCTGGCTGCCATCAGTTCCCAGAAGAAGAAGAACGAGACCGTGTTCGCCGAAGCGACGACAAGGACCATCGCCAGGATGAAAAGGTTGGTACAGCCGGACAGGAGGTTCCGGCGGGACCCCCTCCCGAGGTGTTCACCATATTCGGTTGCATACAGGGCGACACATGCGGAAACGACTGCAATTATCAGGAGAAAAAACGCAGCCAGCCGGTCGATGACAAAGGACAGGGAGAATAATGCAAAGGGCTGATATACCGTAAATGCAATGGTTTTACCCCCAAGGAGGAGCATTACCGAGACAATGCCAAGAAAAAGTGAGGCCAGCATTGTGCAGGATAATGATAATGTCCTGATGATTCTCAAATCCCGGTTGTACAAAACAAGCGGGAGAAAAACGCCGCATACGAAGAGCACGAGAGCGATATAAAAAAGGTATGTGTACATCAGCTCAGCTCCATGGTATGCCACGATACAGGCAACGATAAACCCTTCGGGCGAATATTGGCCCGGAACACGGGATGGCTTTTCTTATCCGGAGTGGGGATTCCATAACGGTCATTCTCAGGTATTTGTTTTGGGGGAAAAATATCCGGGATCACGTTTCATCGGGCATACATCAATCCCTTTGAGTTCTCCCAGGCAGAAATCAAACCGGTCGCGGATCGTTTTGGGCAGTTCTGCCTCACGGATCGAATAAAAGCCGAGACTGCCATAGAAATCCACCAGTTCGGTCTTTGAATGCATATACAGGGTTTCATTGCGCCCGCACTCTTCGATGAGCAGTTTCATGACCGAGCGGGCAAATCCCCGGAGACGGAACTCATCAAGAACATAGACGCTGTCAACCTCGAGCCCGTCAGTATGACGGGCACAGCGGGCAACACCAATGATTTTTGACCCGGTAAAGACCGCAAAGAGCCGGTCGTGTGCGAGGTCCGCTTTCTGCTGGTGGTAATAGATCCAGAGTTCCTTTTCAGCACGCCCCATCTCCAGTGCGGTGAGTTCCCGGACCTCAACCTCCCCGGTGAGCGTGGCTGGTGAAGAAATGGGACCGGGTGAGAAGAACGCTTTCCCGAGATCATGGATGAAATGCGGACGGAATGTGATAAAACCCCCACTTTCCTCACCGGCAAGGGCGTAGAGAGTCAGCAGGGTCTGATCTTCATTCACCGGTTCGGCGTCAGTATTCAGGGACAGCGTTGGCATCCGACACCTCCGTAGGGGGATCCTGGATTACAGGAAAACAGGAATAAATTTTTTTCATGAGGAACATCACGGAACCGTCGCTTTATAAGACAATCCACAACGATTACTCTTTCACACATATATATTATACGGACGATCCTGCCAGAAAAGCCGGGATCTTTTGACGGGTTTTGGGGAACGGATACCCATTTTTCAGAAATTTTTCATAGAATTTCAAGGAAAATCGTATCGATTCCTGAAATAGTGCCATTTTTTAAGAATTTTGAGTTATGCGCGCATAAATCCCAAGGATTGGCGTTATTTCGTTCAGGTGGCAGGGATGATCCTCATTATTTGCCGGTCATCGTATCGAAAGGTTTTTTGAAGAGAGTTACAAGGTAGAATATAGGGAAAGCAGGAAGTACGATGCCTGCTTTTGCACATTGTAAGAGGTGTGTTGCGCGTGATTGACAAGCTGTTACTAGGAAACTACCGGTTCAGGGAAACCGATTTTACCCCGAATATCGACCATTACCGCGAACTGGCATCGAGCCAGCACCCGGAAACCCTCTGGATCGGGTGTTCCGACTCCCGGCTCCAGACCGGCCATATAACCCAGGCGAAAGCAGGGGAGTTATTCATCCAGCGGAATATCGGGAATATCGTACCGATTCATGACTGGAATTTTGCTACCGTTCTCGAATATGCCGTGGTTCACCTGAAGGTGAAAGATGTTGTTATCTGCGGGCATTCCAACTGTGGGGCGATCCGTGCCCTCGATAAGGAGAGCACCGACTCCTACATCCCGCTCTGGCTGAACAATGCCCGTGATGCCAAAACACGCGTGGACAGTAAGATCGATCCCCCGAAAACAGTGCTGGAGATGGATGAACGCTACCGGCTGATTGAACAGGAAAATGTGAGGCTCCAGATAGAGCATCTCTCCACCTACCCGCTCTTAAAAAAAGCAGTGGATGAAAAACGGGTGGAAGTCCACGGCCTGTATTATGATCTGGGGACCGGGGAACTGAAAAAGATCATGTGATCAAAGTTCCTTTTCAATCTCATTTTTTATCCGGTCAAGGGCAATACGCCCGATGCGGGTAACCCGCCCGTTCACAAGAACCATGGGTATCGGGGGATATTCCTGCTCAAGGATTACACGGATATGATCAGGCACACCGTCATCGATAAGCGTGAGTTTTGTGTCCACGCGATCACCGTAGGCAGTTTTTAAGACTTTTTCCAGTTCCCTGAATGCATCGTTCAGTTTTCCGGAAAGATAACACTCGGACAGGCCGCAGGTGCGGTTCTCGTCGCAGGGAAATGGCGAACATTCCGAGGTTTTCAGGCCAACAACTTCGACATGGACGGTACCGGTCATACAAGTACTGTTTGCCAGAAGACTATTTTTAGCATTCGGAAAGGGGAGAGCAAGAGATAAAGAATCGAGAAAAACGGAATGTAATAATTTCCGACTTTTTTATTGACATTCCATTCATTGCGAGGGCGATCCCCACATTTATACTGAAGAACGGCGATGCGTTCTTCCCAAACATCAGGTTCCCTATGGGATGTCGAATCTCATCAGAGATGAGGCAGGAGAAGATACATCAGGCTCTTCGACTTGCCAGAAAAACCAGCTTTCCCGTAAGCAAAAATGAGAATCAGATAAAACGCTCGAACCGGTCTTTCTTTGCCTTGCAGACCGGGCAGATCCCCGGGGGCTGCTCCCGTGCACAGAGGTAACCGCAGACCTTGCACCGCCAGACCGGAAACGGGAGACTGCTGAGGGGAGAGGGCACAGCCTGAACCGCCCGTTGTGAACCTTTCCCGCGCTGCGACCGGGGTGGTCGCCGTTCGGGAACGGGTGCTACCTCCCGGCTGCCACCTGCAATGGCTTCGTCCACGTACAGGGCACAGTAGCAGGCGCCATGTTCTTCGAGGTCAGAATCACGGTAATCGCACGGGCAGACAATATCGAGATCCGCCTCTTTCATGCCCGACGCAAGACGACAGGGGCAGGCACGGTACCCGTACCGCTGCTCGTTTTTCAGCAGGCCGCGGACCAGGTTCTTTACAAATTCTGCATCCGGGTTGAGACGGTACCCCCCCTCAACTGCATCCTTTTTCAGGATGTCATATGCACTATCAACATCGCTCTCGCTGACAGCAGCAGTGTTCATGTACCAAACGCCTCCCGGATCTCTTTTTCCTTAAAACCGACAATGCTCTTCCGGTTATCGATGACCAGCGTAGGGAACGAACCGCTCGGGTTGAACTTCTCGACCTGGTCCATTGCCTCATTCTGCTCCGGTCCCTCGAGCAGGTCGACAAAAGTATAGTCAAATGCAATGCCGAGTTCCCGCAGGAGGTCCTTGGTCTTTGCGCACCAGCCGCAGGTGGAGAGTGCGTACAGCACAACCGGTCCCTTGTTTTTCCCGTCTACGTGTTCAGCAACCATAAAAACCGTATTCCTGTTTTATGAAAGGTGATTGCGACAAATACTATTTATACCCGGGGATAGGGCATGCAGGAGAGAGCAGAAAAAAAGGAGGGGCGACTATGCCATCATTTGTTCTTCATGATGATCTCCACGTCCTCAAGCAGGGCCTGGAGATCTTCCTCGTGCTCCACTTCCTGCGAGAGGATTGTGAGGATGATATTATAGGTAACAGGATCGGTATCCCGGGTTTTCTTCAGGAGGGAATTATAAGACTTGATGGCACACTGTTCACCCTTGATATTCTGTTCCAGCACCTTGACGATGAACGGGTCATCGGGTGCATCGTACCCGCAGTTGGTCAGTTTGTACCAGTCCGCCGGCTTGGTAACGGGCGTACCGCCAAGCTGGATAATCCGGGTTGTCAGAAGGGTTGCGTGTGCCAGTTCTTCAGTGGCATGGAGGGTGAGCTCGGCGATAACCGCTTCCTTGTTGGGCCCCCTGACAACTTTTGAGCCGATCCAGTACTGATAATAGGCGAGCCATTCATCGGAATATGCCTTGTTGAGGAGCTTTACAAGATCCTCAACACCGGCACCAACAATTTTTCTTCCTTGTGTTCCCATCGTTTTCACCGTCAATTGGATTGACTGATACCAGATATTAACCGTAACAGATTTATGTATATTCGTGTTGCCAAACCCAACGGCGCTGGAGACCGGGCCGGTTCCGGGTCACAGCCGGCCTCCCGGGGAATACCCCCCTGCAGGCCATTGTCTGGCACCTGCATTACCGTTAATAACTACTCAGGCACATAACATATGGAAATTATGAAGGCAGTTCTGGGTCTCGATGATGGGCAGACCGTTGTGGGTGAGGGGTTTGGAATCGAGGGGGAGACTGCCGGTGAACTGGTGTTCAATACCCAGATGACCGGTTACATGGAATCCCTCACCGACCCGAGTTATTTCGGCCAGATCCTGATGTTCACCTTCCCCCTGATCGGGAACTACGGGGTCGATGTGCAGAACTTCCAGAACAGGAAAGTCTGTGCCCTCGGGTGCATCACCCGGGAGATCTGCGAGAACCCTGCTGCACAGCCCTCCATCAGGTCCTTTTTTGAAGAGAACGGCCTTCTCGGTATGACCGGTGTTGATACGCGTGCCCTGACCATCAGCACCCGGGTCCACGGCACGATGCGGGCTGCACTGGTTGTCGGCAGCGATGACCGGGAATATGCGGTCTCGCTCGCCCGCAGGACACCGACGATCTGCGATATCGTTCCCATTCCCGAAGTATCCTGTAAGGAACCGTACCATATCAGCGGGAGCGGGAAACGGATTGCCGTCATCGACCTCGGGATCAAGAAGAACATGCTCACGAGTCTTGCAAAGCGTGGGGGCGACCTGCATGTCTTCCCGTACAATACAACGTCCGATCAGGTCATGGCCTGCAAACCCGATGCCCTCTTCATCAGCAACGGCCCGGGCGACCCCAAGCAGGCCACCGACGCAATCCGTTGTGTCACGGAACTACTAGGAACGCTCCCCGTTTTCGGGATCTGCATGGGCAACCAGGTCTCGGCCCTCGCCTTGGGCGGCGACACCTACAAGCTCAAGTTCGGGCACCGCGGGGCAAACCAGCCGGTCCGGTTTGTGGACGGGAGGATCTTCATCACCACCCAGAACCATGGGTTTGCAGTAGACGCGGAGTCTTTACCGGAAGGGTCGAAGGTCACTTATACGAATGTCAACGATGGCACTGTTGAAGGGTTCGAGAACGAGGACCTCGGCCTCACAACGGTCCAGTTCCATCCCGAAGCCTATGGGGGCCCGCGGGATACCGAAGCGCATTTCTTCAATTCATTGTTCCGGAGGATAGCCTGATGCCGCGGAGAATGGACATAAAAAAAGTCCTTCTGATCGGATCGGGGCCCATCCAGATCGGCCAGGCCGCTGAGTTCGACTTCTCCGGGTCGCAGGCCTGCCGTGCCATGCGGGAGGAGGGTGTGAAGGTCGTGCTGGTCAACTCCAACCCGGCCACGATCATGACAGACCCGGAGATGGCTGACGAGATCTATATCGAGCCCCTCCGGGCCGACATCATCGCCCGGATTATCGAGAAAGAGAAACCGGACGGCATCCTCTCAGGCATGGGGGGCCAGACCGGCCTGAACCTGACGGCAGAACTCGCCGAGATGGGGGCCCTGAAAGGCGTGGAGATTCTCGGCACGCCGCTCGACGCGATCTACAAGGGAGAAGACCGGGAGAAATTCCGCGACCTCATGACTTCCATCGGTGAACCGGTCCCGAGGAGCATGGTCCTCAACTCCATGACCCAGATCGACGAAGTGATAAAGGAGATCGGTCTTCCGGCGGTAGTCCGCCCTGCATACACGCTGGGCGGTGCCGGCGGGGGTATCGGCAAGACACGCGAGGAACTGATCCGGATCGTTGAGCTCGGACTCTCCCGCTCCCGCATACACCAGGTCCTGATCGAAGAGAGCGTTATGGGATGGAAGGAGATCGAGTTCGAGGTCATGCGGGACGCTTCCGACACCTGCATCATCGTATGCGGCATGGAGAACGTGGACCCGATGGGCATCCACACCGGGGAGAGCGTTGTCGTTGCCCCGATCCTCACCCTCCGCGACGACGAGTTCCAGATGATGCGGTGTGCCGCGATCCACATCATCCGCTCGCTCGGGGTCCAGGGAGGCTGCAATGTCCAGTTCGCGTTTCTGGACGGGGATTACCGCGTCATCGAGGTGAACCCTCGGGTCTCGCGTTCCTCGGCCCTTGCCTCCAAGGCCACCGGCTACCCCATTGCACGGGTCGCGGCAAAGATCGCAATCGGCCTGCGCCTCGACGAGATCACCAACACGGTGACCGGCTGCACTCCCGCTTCGTTCGAACCCACCATCGATTACATTGTCGTCAAGATCCCCCGCTGGCCATTCGACAAGTTCAAGGGGGCCGACCGGACCCTCTCGACCTCCATGAAAAGCACGGGAGAGGTTATGGCGATCGGGCGCACCCTTGAAGAGTCCTTCATGAAAGCCAAACGGTCGCTCGATACCGATGTCCAGTCCCACACGAGTCCGAGCGAGATCCGCATGATCTTGTCAAGGCCTACAGACGAGCGGTTCCACTGCCTCTTCGATGCATTCCGACTCGGCTTCACTATCGACGAGATCGTCCAGCTCACCTCCATCACGCCGTTCTTTTTAGAGAAGATCAAAAACATCGTGGACATGGAAAAGCGTCTCACCGCAGCGGGATGCACAACGGAAGAGATCATCCAGGCAAAGGGATACGGGTTTGCCAATACGGAGATCATACAGCTCACCGGAAAAACACAGCAGGAGATAGAAGCCATTGTCAGTGCCCCGTCGTACAAGATGGTAGACACCTGTGCTGCCGAGTTCCCGGCAAACACCCCGTATTTCTACTCAACGTACGAACCCGACTGCGAGATTGTGCCAACCGATACCAAAAAGGTGCTCATCCTGGGTTCCGGCCCGATCCGGATCGGCCAGGGTATCGAGTTCGACTACTGCACGGTCCATGCAGTACAGGCCCTCAGGGAAGAGGAGGGGATCGAGGTTCACATTGTCAACAACAACCCGGAGACCGTGTCCACGGACTTCGACACCTCCGACCGCCTCTTCTTCGAGCCCATGCAGCTCGAGGACATCATGAATATCCTCAAAAAGGACCGGTATTACGGGGTCATGGTCCAGTTCGGAGGACAGAATGCGGTCAACCTTGCCGTCCCTATCGAAGAAGAGATAAAACGGCTGGGCCTCGCAACCCGCATCCTTGGTACAAGCCCCGATGCCATGGATATTGCAGAGGACCGCGACCGGTTCAGCGAGCTGTTGAAAAAACTGAAGATACCCTGCCCGGCCAACAGTTCGGCATATTCCGAATCCGAGGCAAAGGCAATGGCCGAGCAGATTGGTTACCCGGTACTTGTCCGGCCGTCTTATGTCCTGGGGGGACGGGCAATGGAGATCGTCCATGACGAAAACGAACTCGAGACCTACATGAAAGAGGCCGTCCGCGTCAGCAGGAACCATCCGGTATTGATCGATTCCTACCTCCAGAACGCAATCGAGCTCGATGTCGATGCAGTATGCGATGGTACGGAGGTCTTAATCGGCGGCATTATGGAACATATCGAACAGGCAGGTATCCACTCGGGCGATTCTGCCTGTGTCATACCAACCCAGTCTCTCCCGCCGGAAGTCATCGACACGGTCAGGGTCTACTCCCGCAAACTTGCGCTGGGCCTTGGAGTAATTGGTCTTGTCAACTTCCAGATGGCTGTCAAGGACAATGTCGTGTATATCCTCGAAGCAAACCCGCGGGCGAGCCGCACCGTTCCTTTCGTTTCCAAGGCAACCGGAACCCCGATCGCAAAAATCGCGGCAAAGGTCATGGTAGGGAAGAAACTAAAGGATCTCGGCTATAAAGAACGCGAGATCAGGCATGTAGCGGTAAAAGAAGTCCTCCTCCCGTTCAACAAGCTCAGCGGTGTCGACACCATGCTCGGCCCCGAGATGAAGAGTACGGGTGAAGTCATGGGCATCGATTACGATTTCGGGCTGGCGTTCTACAAAGCCTGTATCTCGGCAGATAATGAACTCCCGCTCAAGGGTAATATCTTCATATCCGTGAACATGGAGCAGAAAGTGGATGTCATCCCTATCGCGCGGAAACTCCATGATCTCGGCCTTGTACTGTATGGCACTGAAGGCACGGTCGACTACCTGAACGATGCAGGGATTGAAGCCCACCTGGTCCGCAAGGTACAGGAAGGTTCTCCCAACGTGCTGGATATGATGAGGCACGGGGAGATACGGCTCATTATCAATACCCCCCAGGACAAGAAGTCACGGGAGGACCACTACCAGATCATGCGTGCGGCAGTAGACTTACAGATACCCTATATTACCACCCTTCAGGCAGCGCGGGCTGCAGCGCTTGCCATTGACGCGGTCAAGCGCGAAAAAGTCACGCTGGAACCAATCAGCCATTATCTGAAGTGATTACGACGTAAGAATTCAGATTGGTCTTTTTTTTTTGGTCCGGGAAGGCCAACAGGCACAAGTACAGGACCGGTTATCCAGTGATCCGGGCACAATAGAATTGAATATGCTTATATACCGAAATAACCAAAAAACATGCATGAAGAAATTTTTTGTTGTTCTCGCAATCCTGTTTATCGGGATTCTGCTCGCGGGATGCACCCAGCCTGCAGCCCCTGTGGCCACACCGACACCTACGGCGGTTCCAACGACCATTGCACTAACAGAGGTCCCGACTGTCGTTCCGACCACTGAAATCGTTGTGGTTGTCGTTAACGCGACCCCGAATGCAACACCGACCGTAACACCAACCCCCCGCCCCACAATCACGGTCACCTTCCACAATGACCTCACGATCACTCCGGGCACAACCATCTACATCCCGGTCGGTGGAGAAGTCATCTGGGTGAACGACGACGAGTTCAAGCCCCACGGGGTTCAGGCAACCAACGTCCAGACCGCAGAGTACTTCGGCGGCATGGGCACGGTCACTATCCCTTACGGCACTCCCTTACATGTCATCTTTGACAAAGAGGGCGCCTACGATTACAAGACCGTCTTCCAGCAAGAGATGGATGGAAAAATTATTGTCTATAAATAATCAGGCAATAGTCAGCCGTTCAGGATTCACTGCCTGAACAACTTTTTTTTGCTCTTTAATCAACGGGAAGGTTCGAGACGGAGCACCGTCTCTTTGCATTCCCGCTAACGTAACGCTTCACCCTGAACATATATGCTGATACGGCACTATTATTACACAAGGACCACAAAACCGGAGGAACATCATGGGAAAAGGTACAATTGTTCTTGCATATTCCGGCGGGCTTGACACCTCCATATGCATCCCGCTCTTAAAGGAACGATACGAATACGATCGCGTCGTGACGGTTGCAGTAAATGTCGGCCAGCGCGATGAAGAGATAGACGTTGCCACAGAGAAAGGAAAAAAACTTGCCGACCGGCACTATACCATCGATGTCCGGGATAAATTTGTCAAAGACCACATTTTCCCGGCAATTAAGGCGAACGGGTCGTACGAGGGTTATCCGATGGGAACATCCCTTGCCCGCCCCCTCATTGCAGAAGAAGTCGTAAAGATAGCAAAGAAAGAAGGTGCGAAAGCAATCGGCCATGGCTGCACCGGTAAGGGAAACGACCAGCTCCGGTTCGACTTCATCATCCGCGGGGCAGGGCTTGAAGTTGTTGCACCGATCCGCGAGCTCAACCTCACCCGCGACTGGGAGATCAATTACGCAAAAAAACACAAGATCCCGGTCCCGGTGAAAAAGGACAAGCCATGGAGCATGGATGAGAACTGCTGGAGCCGGAGCATCGAGGGAGGCGAACTTGAAAACCCCGCATATCACCCGCCTGAGGAGATCTACCTCTGGACCGTATCACCGGAAAAAGCCCCGGCAAAACCCGAAAAACTTACCCTCGGATTCAAAGAAGGAATCCCTGTCACGCTCAATGGCAGGAAAATGCCCGGCTATGCATTGATCCAGAAACTGAACCAGATGGCCGGAAAACACGGGATAGGACGCAACGACATGATCGAAGACCGCATCCTCGGCCTGAAAGCACGGGAAAACTACGAGCACCCCGCTGCAACGGTCATTCTCACAGCACACCGCGACCTTGAAGCCCTCGTCCTCACCCGACAGGAACTGGTCTTCAAGCGAATGGTCGATGACAAGTGGTCGGAACTTGCCTATAAGGGACTTATCTACGAACCGCTGTATGCAGACCTGAATGCATTCATCGATTCTTCCCAGAAGCGGGTGAACGGAAAAGTGGACCTCGAGCTCTATAAAGGATGCGTTCGGGTTCTTGGCAGGAGTTCCCCGTGTGCAATCTACTCAAGCGACCTTGTTTCCTTTGACAGTGCAACCATTGACCAGTGCCATGCCATTGGCGTATCCCATTACTTTGGTCTCCAGGCACGCATGGTAAAACAGCTGCAGAAAAAGAAGAAATAAACCGGGGCCCTTCATCCACGGATTGCTCCCCGATTGACCGTCCAATTCTTTTTTCACTCCCCGCGGCCGTCCGATGCTGCAATCTTTTTCTTTGCATGTGCAATGGCAGTGATGACGCGTTTGTTCCCGGGACGCAGGGCAAGTGCATGCTCGAAGGAATCGAGCGCCTCGCGGTCACGGTTCATCTGCAGGAGCAGAAGCCCCCGGTTCAGCCAGGTGCCACTCATTCCCGGGCGGAGGGACAGGGCATGATCGAGCGAGAGCAGGGACTCATCATACCGCCCGAGTTTATGTAATGCGAGCCCCCGTAATATCCATGAGTGGGGTACCCCGGGATCGAGAGCGAGAGCGCGGTCAATGGCTCCCACGGCTTCATCGTAATAATAATCACGGTAAAGGGTTTCTCCCGTCTTATACCAGGACCGGGCATCCCCGTGTCCGGGTGCAAGGGTCCCGGCATCATCGGCAGAGACCGGATGGTAAGCCCGGGAAAAATAGAGGACTCCGCCAAACGGGTATTCAACAAGAGTGTGTTCCGCATCGGTTGCCTTTGCCGTATCCAGCGCTGCTTTTGCTTTCTGCCCCTGTTTCAGGTTGGCGTGGAGAAGTCCTTTCACATACCAGCTCACTGCATTGTTCTGCCGTAGTGAGAGGGCAATCTCGATGGCCTGCAGGGCTTCTTCCCACGCCCCGTTCCGGACAAGTTCCGAGGACTTGTTGAACCATGCCGGCATCAGGCCGGGATCGAACGAGATTGCCCGGTCATACGACTCCGCAGCATCTGCATGCCGGCTGATCCTCCGGAATGTCACCCCGCGGTTGTACCAGGCCGGGGCCATCTTCGGATCGATCGAAAGCACATGGTTGAAGGCGCCAAGTGCGGGTTCATACTGCCCCTGCAAACCGAAAACGATTCCCTTGTTGAACCAGACAACCGCTGAATCCGGATCGATGGCAAGCACCCGGTTATAGGATTCGATCGCCCTGCCATATTCCCCGAGATATACATGCACCAGTGCTTTATTGTACCATCCGTCAGACAGCCCGGGATTATTCTGAACCGCCATATCATAAGCCCGCAAAGCCTCATCATACCTCCCGAGGGTATCAAGAACCACCCCCTTATTGTACCAGAGCAGGGCCGAGCCGGGTAATAGATCCAGTTCCTTGTCGTATTCCTGCAGGGACTCTTCCAGCATTCCTGATCTCGAGAGCCTGTATGCATGGCTTGACCACCCTTCACGTATCTCGGGATCCAGCGACAACGATCGCCCAAAAGCCCTGATCTCGTCCTGATCCCGGACAAGAAAATGAATACTGTCATCCAGCGTGTACCAAACGAGGGCAATGTTCTGGTTGAACGCGATGGCCTGGCCGAATGCATGAAATGCATCACCCGGACTGCCGGAGACCCCCAGCGCAACCCCTAGAAGATACCATGACTTTGTATCATTCTCATCAATCCGTATCGCATGCTTCAGGTCTTCAAGTGCCATATTACAGTATCCGCGGGTGAGCATTCCCTGTGCCCTGCCGGCCAGGGCTGTGATATTATCCGGATCGGAAATGAGGACCCTTTCAAATATTCCATTCGATTCATCGGTCCTGCCTAGCGTCATCAGGACCGCTGCCTTCCCGTTCAGGGCGTGGGCATTCTCCCTATCTACAGCCAGTGCCTTTTCATAGGAACCGAGTGCATCCTCGTATTGATCCAGCTCGAAGTATGCGTTGGCTCTTCCTGTCCACGAGTTCACCTCGTCAGAACCATATCCCAGCGAGTGATCATAGGCTTCGATAGCCTTCTGGTACTTCTCAAGGGCGGCAAAGGATCGGGCCTTTCCCGCCCAGGCAAGGGAATGGGAATGATCGATTTTAAGCACATGGTCAAACGAGAGGAGCGCTTCCTCGTCATGTTTGAGGATATGGAGGGCAGTTCCCCGGTTATACCAGGTAATCTCATCATTTTCATTCAGGGCGATCGCCCGGTCAAATGCATGGATGCTCTGGTTATAATTACCAAGATATGCATGCGCAAGACCCCGGCCAATCCATGCACCAGCATTTTCAGGATCCAGTGTCAGCGAATGTTCAAACGAGAGAAGTGCCTCTCCGTGCTTTCCCAGCGCTGAAAATGACAGCCCGGACAGGTAGGCTTCCAGCGCATCCTTCATATGGAGCATCTCTTATGTCAAGTCTAATGAAGGTTGTCGCATCTGGTGATGAGGTTCGATGAGGTCTTGTCACTCAGTCCCTCCGGGATTCAACAGGTCGAAGAACGCCGGGGCGTTCCTCTCCTGTCCCGCCTCTTATGAGGCCCGATAAATAGAAACCTATAAGGAGATACAGACAAGATTCCGATTACATGTGCGCCAGCTTTTTTTCCCGTTTTATCAAACCAAAACCCCATATCGTTGAAAGCCCGCCACCCCCATCACTCATGCACGGGCCCGGTATGCAGATCCCGGAATACAAGAACAAGCCCTATTTTATCGTAGCATCCGTGGAGATGGGAAACACCACGACCAAGTGTATCCTGACCGGCGTAAGTCTTGAAACGGGCATGTCGTATGTCATCCATAAGACGGTCAGCATGAGCCGGGATATCCGTCCCCCGAAACCCGGTGAGACCATCTTTGGTGCAACGCTGGACGGGACCAGGCTGACACGGGAAGCAGTGACCGAACTGGTCCGGGACACGCTGCTCAAGTGCCATGAGGATGCCCACCTTGATGTACAGAAGGAACTGGACTTCGTGGTGAGGAGTACCGGGGTTGTGGCCGAGATGGAATCGCCGGACCAGGTCGGGGATTTTGTTATTGCACTTGCGAACGGGTGCCTTGTTGCGGGGGTCCCGCCCCGGAAGATGACGCCGCCGATGTCCAAAGAGAACCAATCCGAGAAACTCCAGCCGTTCAGTTTTGCCGACAAGGTCGTATTCGTGGGTGCAGTCGCAGGAGTTATCCCGCCGGTCGGGTCCACCGGTGTTGAGATGGTGGCAAACGAGATGGAAGGGGAACTTGCCATGGCGGGGATCAAGGAAGGGGCAAAATGGACCCCGGTTGATTTCAGGAACCCGTGTGTCTCAGTGGATTTCGGTACCACCCTTGACGGGAGGATTACCAGCGACGTGGCCAAGGATGCAGTGAACCCGTTTGCAAAGACCGTAGGTAACTTCTGCGGCCTTGCCGGTGCAATCCCGGACGCAATTGTGCGCGGGACAGGACTTGTCCAGGCACGGACCGGCACTGCTCTCGATATCTTTGGCGAACACAGTGTTTCCGGGGGATTTTTTTCACGGGGAAACCACAAGGTCGTCGACGATTTTGTGGAACGGTGCCACAAACACATCGATATCCGGATAGTCCCCCCAGAACGCGACCGCTTCGGGCGTGTCCCGGTCAATGCGAAACTGGCGATGGAATCAGGCATTGCCATGATCGGGTGCGATTGCGGGGAGAACTCAGGCGACCTCAACAAACTGCTGGAGATCGGCACAGAAATTCACAAGAACTACAACCTAGCTACCTTAAACGAAGTAGTCGACCATGTCTGCGCAAAGATGGCACTTCGCCTGATTGATGTTGCTGTCGAACAGGGCCTTGTACTGAAAAATTCCTCGATTGGGTTCACCGGCAGGGCCGCTATCTCCGGCAGAAAACCGGAGTATATTCTCGAAGGGATCATTGAACGCAAACTCTTCGATGATCCTGTCGACCACCTGGTGTTCGTGGATGACGGGCTTGCCCGTGGCGCGGCACTGATGGGACGATGCATGAACTCGCTTGGCAAGCCGAAAAATCCCATCGGGGGAGTCCGCGGGGGCCCATGTATTATGAGCCGGCGGATCAAAATAGGAAAGTAACACTGGTGAATTATGACTGACAAAACCGCACCCGAAGAACAACTCTACGATGTCATCATCCCACCCGGGGTGCCCCAGAAACTGATCATCGAGATCCCGAAAAAGTTCAAGGTAAAAGTCGTGGAACGCTCGCAAAAACTCAAATTCGCAAACATGGAAGGAGATGAGCGGGAACTTCTCGCATTCCGTGGAGAACTCGGAGTAATCCAGGAAGTTGAGAAATACATGCTCGCCGAGCTCAAGGCATTTGTTAACGAATAAAAAATTCAAAAGTTCCTTTTTTTTTCATTTTCCAAAAAAAATATGAAGGCTCCCCGCCTCAGGGCCCCTCCGAGACACGGCGGGGGATTGCGGTTTTCTCTTGAAATATCATGTATCTTGAAAAGCCAACTGATCCGCCGCGGGGGCGCCCCGTCGGGGGCGGCGGTGTTCATCGCAATCGGGGGTATGGGGGCATCAGCCCCCATCTACATCGATTGCATTTTTCCTGATCTAATTTGGCTCAGTTTGTCGCATCACTTTTTTGGATCGTATTTTTACTCAGCAAAAACCGGTAAATGGTAAAAAAGGAAAATCGATAAACCAGATTATTTCTTCAGCAGCCGCACGAGCAGTGCCTTCTGCGCATGGAGACGGTTCTCCGCCTCGTCCCAGACCAGGCTCTGGCCGCCTTCCATCACTTCATCGGAAATCTCCTGGCCGCGGTGCGCCGGCAGGCAGTGCAGGACCCGTGCATCGGGTGAAGCATGGCGCAGGAGGGGGGCATCGACCGTGTACTGCTTAAAGATCTTCATGCGTTCATCCTTTTCCGCATCATCTCCCATGGAAACCCAGGTATCGGTGACGATGACATCTGCATCCTTAACGGCCTCTTCCGGCTTCCGTACGAGCTTCACGTTTCCGCCAAGCGACCGGGCTTTTTCCACGAATGCCCCTTCAGGCTCGTATCCTTTGGGTGTTGAAACCGTGACATGATAACCCGTAAGGACGGTTGACAGGATCAGGGAATTACAGACATTGTTCCCGTCACCCACCCATGCCACCTTCAGGTCGCTGAGGGAACCGAAATGCTCCTTCATGGTCAGGATATCGGCCAGGAGCTGGCAGGGATGTTCGAGGTCCGAGAGCCCGTTGATGACCGGGATGGTTGCATACTTCGCAAATTCCTCGATCGTGCTGTGCTTGTAAGCCCGGATCATGATGGCGGAAACATACCGGGATGCTGCACGGGCCGTGTCCCGTATTTCCTCGCCCCGCCAGATCTGCATGTCCCGGGCATTGAGGAAGAGCGCATGCCCGCCAAGTTCGTTCATCCCAACCTCGAACGATATGTGCGTGCGGGTTGATGATTTCTCGAAGATCATGGCCAGCGTCTTCCCGTCCAGGTGGGCGTGGGGTATGCCAGTCTTTTTCTGCTGTTTCAGTTTCTCGGCCTCGGCAAGGATCCCCGCCAATTCATCCTTGCTGATATCGAGAATCGAGATAAAGTCCTTTTTCATGATAACTCCTCCATATGGGCGATGCGCCGGTCCAGCAGCGCACGGGTACCGATGTCCCGCCGGTACCGTACCGCACCCTTCACGCCCGATGCTGCCTGTTCTGCATTCCGTTCCGCATCCTCAAGAGTCTCCCCCCTACCAACATACGCAAGCGTCCGCGACGTCTGGGTTAAAAGAGCACCCGATGCACTCTTCTCCGCATTGGCATAATAGAGACGTGCCTGCGGGTTCGCCGGAAGCGTAATGGGATCACCGGCATGCGGGGCGTCCGGGTATCCTTTCGGGACAAGGTATTTACAGACCGTTGCCAGCGGTTCGAAGGTGACATGCGACGATGCAAGTGATCCCTCGCAGATCCTGCTGACGATCTCTGACAGGTCCGATGAGAGGAGAGAGAGGACATTCATTGCCTCCGGATCCCCGAACCGTGCATTGAACTCGATCACCCTGGGGCCCTGTTTGGTATTCATGAACTGGCCATAGAGGATGCCTTTGTAGGGACTGCCCGTCCGTTCCATGGCAGCGACAACAGACTGCATGATGGCAAGTGCCCTTTTGTAATCCTTCGCTGACACGAACGGGAGCATATGGTCCGGCATCGTGTACGACCCCATCCCCCCGGTATTCGGACCCGTATCGCCCTCGAACGCCCGCTTGTGGTCCTGGACAAGGGGCATCGGGACCAGGTGATTCCCATCCACAAAAGCCTGCAGGGTAAACTCTTCTCCCAGCAGCCGTTCTTCCAGTACTACATCGCCGTTCAGGGACCGGGCATACGCGATTGCACCGGCGCGGTCGACCTGTTCGCCCATGATACGGACGCCCTTTCCCCCGGTAAGACCGATCGGTTTGACAACGAGATCGCCATCATAATCTTCAATAAAATTTACAGCATCCGAAGCAGAATGGAACACCCGGTACATCGGGCAGCCGTCCAGGTGGTTACGGTCCATCATATCCCGGCAGAACGCCTTGTCAGTTTCAAGCCGGGCTGCAGCTTTTGTCGGGCCGATCGCCGGGATTCCCGCTGACACAAGGGCATCGACAATGCCTGCTTCCAGAGGAGCCTCGGGCCCGATGAAGGCATATTCCGCCCCGGCCTCCTTTGCAAAACCAACCACCGATTTTACATCGGTCTCCCTGCAAAGATGGACTTTCTTTGCAACTGCATCGATACCGGGGTTGCGCTTTGCCATTACGGAATAGATCTCAGTCTTTGTATTGCGGCCGAGGGCAGCAGCTAGTGCATGCTCGCGTCCTCCCCCGCCCACAACGAGTATCTTCATTATTCCTCCTATTGGACGTATACCCTAAAAATCCCTGCCCTTTAACAGTTCGCTGACCCGGACAAGCGGGATAATCTCCACACCGTGATCGTGTAACATCTCCCCGGCCCCCTGTTCCCGGTCAACAACCGTGACAACGCGGTCAGCCCGTGCACCGGCAGATCTCAGCACCTCAATGCCATACATGGCTGAACCGCCCGATGTCGTAACATCCTCGATGAGAAGGACATTTTTCCCGCGGACATCCCCGATGATGAGATCTTTCTTGCCATGCCCTTTCTCCGATGAGCGGATAATCGCATAGGGTTTTTTACTCACCAGCGATACGCCAACGGCAAGGGGAACACCCCCGACCGCCACACCGGCAATGATATCGAAATCATAGGTCTCTGCAACGATTGATGCAACTGCCAAAAGGAGATCCGGGTGCGTGACCGCGGATTTCACATCGATATAATAGGTGCTCTTCGCACCTGACGCAAGGGTGAAATCCCCGAATTCGATTGCTTTGTACCTGACCAGTAACTCTCTTAAGCTCACTGTCACCATGGAACCTCCTTAATCCTGAAAATGTAACCGATAATATTTGTTGCCCGGTGCAGGACCGGGGTGATGATAAGGATCACGAGAAACACCGGGAGCGTTACCGTTGCAAAGAGCCATGCGGGGTCCAGGATGAGCAGGAGCAGGAACGCACCAGCGACAAGATCATACTGGTCGGCAATCGGCCATTTTGCCCCCCGTTCCACATTGAACCTGCGTTTGAAGAAGCTCTTGACCAGATCCCCGAGAAGTGCACCGGTGGCCAGCAGGGTGACGGACAGGAGCGTATGCTCCGGCAGGCCCATTCCGGGGAACCGGCCGACAAGCCAGATCAGGATAAGCCCGGTGATGATGCCGGCAAGGATCCCGGAAAAGAGTCCCCGGTATGTCTTTCCGTCACCAAAAATCCGGTTGCCATCAGAATAATTCCTCCCGAGATCAATAGGGGTACCTCCTCCGAGCAGCGCAGCAACCGGGTTCGGGACATATGCAGGAAGCATGATCCACAGAGCACATATCAATGGTATTATGAAGAACTCAATGCTAATACTGTAGCACCCCAATACCGGTAATAAAGAGCAGGCGTAAACATTAAGGTTACTAAAACAGCTGAAAAAACTTCATTCGTGGGTGTACATCGATGCTGATAAAAAAGACACGCAGCCTTTGCCCCACCTGCAATACCGTTATCGATGCGGAAATTGCAGAAGAGGAGGGTAAGATATGGCTGAAGCGAAGCTGTCCGGAGCACGGGTTTTTTAAGAACCTGTACTGGTCGGATCCGGTAATGTACCACCGGTTCGATGGGTATAATGCCGTTGGAAATGGTATTGCAAATCCCCAGAATACTACGGCAACTCCCAACAACTGTCCGACTGCCTGTGGATTATGCACCAACCATCACTCCCAGACACTCCTTGCCAATATCGACCTTACCAACCGGTGCAACCTCAACTGCGATTTCTGTTTTGCCAATGCACGTGCCTGCGGGTTTATCTACGAACCGTCATTCGATGAAGTCATCTCGATGCTGAAACTTCTCAGGTCAGAAAAGCCGGTCCCTGCTCCCGCAGTCCAGTTCTCCGGTGGCGAGCCTACGATGAGAGACGACCTGTTCGAGATTATCCGTGCAGCCAAACAGATGGGATTCAAGCAGGTCCAGATAGCAACGAACGGGTTCAGGCTGGCAAACGAGGCTGATTTTGCACAGGACCTCAAGGATACCGGGCTCAGCACGGTATACCTCCACTTCGACGGGATCTCCCGGGAGACCAACCCGTTCTTAAAAACACACATGAAAGCGATCGAGAACTTAAAGAAGGTCCGTCTCGGGGCGGTCCTTGTCCCGACTATTATCCGGGGCCGCAATGATCACGAGCTGGGGGAGATCATCCGCTTTGCTGCCAGCAATGTATCTGTTATCCGGGGCGTGAACTTCCAGCCGATTGCATTCACCGGGGCAGCAAGTGACGATGATATCAGGAAATCCCGGATCACGATTCCCGATGTTCTCCAGAAGATCGAAGAGCAGATGACGGGCATTCTTAAGAAGGAGGATTTTTACCCGGTTCCCTGCGTCCTGCCATTCTCTGACCTCGTTGAGGCGTACACGGGCAAACCGCAGGTCCGTTTCACGGCCCACCAGCACTGCGGTGCAGCCACGTACGTGTTCATCCAGGAAGACGGTATCGTGCCCGTGAACCGCATGGTAAATGTCGAGAGTTTCTTCGAGACCATCGGGCAGATGGCAGAAGAACTGAAAAAAGGCGGGACCATCAACAAGTACAAGGCGCTCCTGGAAGGCGTGAAGAATATGCACGACTCGGTTAAGGAAGGCGAGCAGGGCGCTACGACCGAGTTCTGGAAGATCATCGGAAAGACCCTCATCGGCCAGAACTTCGAGGCCCTGAGGGAGTTCCACTGGAACGCACTCTTCATCGGCACCATGCATTTCATGGACCGGTATAATTACGACCTTGACCGGGTCAGCCGCTGCTGCATCCACTACGCAACACCGGACGGGAGACTGATCCCGTTCTGTACCTACAACAGCGGGCCGGTGTACCGGGAACAGGTCTGGAAGAAATTTGCTAAGGAACCGGAAAAATAAGGGAACTGAAGTCCCCTGATAATCTTTCTTTTGATTTCTGTTTTTGCTCTGGAGAAACGCACATGAACGGGAGTTCCCCCCGAACGATGAAAATCTTGTAAATACTGGATATTGGGAGGGCTCCCCGCATCAGGGCCTCGGTACGGCACGGCAGGGCAAGTTCGGTTTCCGGGAAACAGGGAATTGAGGCCGCCACGGGGGCGCCCCACGGGGGTGGCGGTGTTCATCATAGATGGGGGTATGGGGGCATCAGCCCCCATCAATAATCTGATAATTTTTAATAAGCCCGATTAAGTGAGAGGGGTTGGGAGGGAACCCCCCTCCCCCCAGTCTCCATTAATCGCCCATGACCTGCATCCTCGCCGACAACTTACACAAAAACCTGTCCCGGAAGATGAAACAGGAAGCCCAACCCCCCCACAATCTCCCAAGAAGGTAGGGGGGTTATCACGTTTTGAAAAAATAATGGTGGGGGGGTTGACCACCAACCCCCCTTCGCAAAAATGAGAACATGGCAATTTTGCACAGATCCCGGACCGGTCCATAACAGGAGACTTCCGAAGAAAAGGCTGTTACCGGATCCTACTCAAAATTGATTATGGGGGTCAGATCCAGCCAAAGGGGGAGGGGGTCAACCGGCAACCCCCCCACTCCATGGCAGGGGGGGTTCCCGCGTTTTAAAATCCAGACGCTGGGGGGGTCGACCGCTGACCCCCCACCAGGATCCCGCACATTCTCACGGAAATGGCAGCTCGATCTTCCTGCCATGCTGCATTGCAATCTTGGCAATGGCCAGGTCCTGGATGGCAAGACCGGTGGAGTCAAAGATGGTTATTGCATCCGGCCCGGACCGCTGCTTTTTCCCGATCACGACCTCCCCGAGCGTGCCAGAGATCTCGTCCGCACGGTACAGTCCCCTGCTGATCGGGACATTGATCTCCCCTGAATGGATTGCCTGGGCAGGATCGTCAACAAAGACCTCCGCACGCCGCAGCAGTGCCGGGTCCAGTTCCTCCTTACCGGGAGCATCCGCCCCGATCGCGTTGATATGGGTGCCTTCGTGGATCCACTCGCCCCGGATGATGGGCGTTGTTGAAGGAGTCGTGGTCACCAGCACATCGCAGTCGCAGGCCTTGTCAATCGGAACTGCCATGCACGGGTACTCCATGAAACGGTCGGCAAATTTCCTGACATGGAGCGGGTTACGCCCCCAGATCCGGATCTCCTTAATCCTCAGCTCGCGGGAGATTGCCGCGACCTGTGCTTCTGCCTGCCGCCCGGTACCGACCACCCCCAGCACGATCTCCTTTTTCGCGCTGAGGTGTTTTGCTGCAACGGCACCTGCAGCCCCGGTCCTCATATCGGTGAGGCGTGTTGCATTGATGATGGCAACCGGCAGGCCGGTTGCAATGTCGAGAATGATGGTGAGGGCCATGACTGTCGGCAGGCCGGATTTCGGGTTATCAGGATGGACATTCACGATTTTAACGCCGGCAATTGACAACGAGGGGAGATATGCGGGCATGGTGCGGAAATCCCCGTCCGGCAGCGTGATATAGACCTTGGGGGGCATCTGTACAAGGCCTTTCCCGTGATCCGCAAATGCCGATTCCACGCTCAGGTTGACCTCCTTAAGATCAAGACCCATATCGGTATCCGTGAAATACTGCATGAGCGAAGATCCATGCTCATCGGTCTTTAACGTATCTGAAAACAGGGATTTGCCCGGATAATATTGTATTGACAGCGGGAATATTACGGGTATTCCATTTCCTTGAGCGTCTTGTCGGCCAGTTCTTTCATGCGTGCCGAGATCCTGCTCGATGATGAATAATCCACATCCTTCATGGCATTGGCAATTTCGGTGCCAAGCACGAAGATTGCGTACTTGTGCTCCATCTTGCTCTTGTGCTGCTGTAACGGAGTGATCTTCAATGCAGTATACTGGCTGAACTTGAGCTCGGGATTAATCTCTTCAAAATAATCTTTTACGTCTGACAACATCTTGTGAAGGTTGATCAGTTCGTCTTTGTGCATACAGTCTCTCCGGAGTGTAAAATGGATTTGTGCAGGATAAATAAATTTTGTGTGGTGGAACGCATTATGACCCCATTTTCATCAGGCGGATAGATAACGGGCGCTTTATAATGCCCTTGAAATCCCGGGCGGCCACATAGGAAAGCCCTTTCCAGACCAGGCGGTCGAGCAGTTTCTGGTCAACAGGACGATCGACCACGAGACCGCTTGCCGTCGAGTCGAGTGTCTCGATAGCCTTCTCCACTTCATCGGATCGCAGTTCCTTGATGACCGTTAAGTCCTCTGCAAGGAAACGCGCCAGGTTCTGGCCTTTCACGTCATCGACATGGTCCCGCAGGGTCTGGGGACCCATTCCGGGTTCACGGGACCGCTTTTGTGCAGCACCATGTTTTGGCTTTTTGTCCTGCCCTTCATTTTCATCTGCTGCAGCACGCGCAGCCCTCAGTTCCGGGGGAAGTTCTGCCGAATCCTCAAAGTACTGGTCGCGCACATACTCGACCGGCACCTTGTTCCGCAGGGTCTTGATCACTTCCTTTCGTGTCATATCCTCGACACTTTTCCCCCGGGGGGAGAAGGCAACGAAGTCGATATCGGCTACCTGCAGGAGCTCCCGGAGGATCAGCTCGCCGCCGCGGTCGCCATCAAAGAACGCGGTCGTAGTCTTCTTTTCGCAAAGATCAACAACCGTTTTTGGAATTTTTGTTCCCTCGACCGCTACGGCGTTCTTGATCCCGTACCGCAGGAGGTTCAGGACGTCCGCCCGTCCTTCCACGATGATGATCGCGTCGGATTCGAGGACATTGGGACCTGCCGGTGATTTCTCATCTCCGATCGACCCGATCTTTTCGATCCGCAGGCTCTGGCGGACATCATCGAGCAGTTCATCAGAATCGATCGTCCCGTCCTCAAAGCGATCGATCAGGATCTCTTTTGCCCGCTCGACAATCTTTTTCCGCTTGCTGACACGGATGTCCTCAATGGACGCAACAACCACGCGGGCAACACAGGGACCTACGCGGTCGATGGTCTCGAGCGATGCCGCAAGGATCGCGGTTTCTGCCCGGTCAAGGGACGACGAGATTAATATCTCACCCGTTGTTTCGCCTTTCCTGCTGGTTATCTGGACATCGATTCGTCCGACACGCCCCGTCCTCTGGAGATCCCGGAGGTCGAGGTCTTCGCCGAGTAACCCTTCAGTCTGCCCGAATATGGCGCCGACTACGTCAGGTTTCTCGACCACCCCCTCTGCGGTGAGGCTGATGTGAATAAGGTACTTGGTAGTATCCGGTGAATACACGTAAACGCACCCCCATGTATCATGCGATGGATGTAATGCCTGATCATAGGTATAATAATATATATCAATTGGACTTACTTAAAGAATCGCCTTATAACAACAGTGACGGTTTACTGCCAGAACAAAAAACGAGAATCCATTGAAGGAATTACTCGTTTTTGGAAAAGCCGGAATGGGTGGGCCGATGCGTCGGTTCATGCACGGGGAGATCCTGATGAATCGCGGTCAGGTAAAATAACAAATACCGGGGATTTATTGAAGATGGTTGAGAACCTGCTCCCTGCTCATACCGCCAACCAGCACCCGTTTCTGGGACGATGTTGAACCGGACGCAATACTGACCGATGATGCCGGGACATCCAGTTTTTCTGCAACCAGCCGGATAACCGCCTTGTTTGCCCGTCCTTCAAGCGCCGGGGCAGATACACGGCACCCGATACTCCTGCGCCATTCGTTATACCCGGATGGAAAAACCGCCACTTTCGCACCGGCAGTTACTTCAAGAGAAATGACGACCCCCTGCCGTTCTTCAGATACTGCTCCTGAAATATCTGGCAATCGGATCACCGTGAAAAGGAATGTTGCCCGGCAATAACGCACATGGATCACCAGTGGCGTGCTGCCGTTCTTCACCTGTGTTTAAACCCTTGCCGGGCGAACGCCTGTCGCGCAACCGGGTTGTCCCATGGATCATATCCAGACGCTTGTCAATCGATCTCCCGGGGACCTATGGCTGCGCATGTATCGGCATTTATTTCATCGGTCTTCCGATTATTTAGCACTTGAGGATGAGGCGCGTCAGATCTGCGGAAAAGGATGACCAGCGCGGGGCAGGGTCCGACAATTTCGCAGGAGATTACCGGGGAAAAAATCCATTCCCGGGGATCCATGACGGCGAGGCCCGGAAGAATTCCCCCTCATCGTACACAACGGTCCCGTCCATAATCACCCGGGAGGGGAATACGCCCATCTTCCCTTCGAACGGCGTCCACCCGCACTTGCTGTGAAGGTTATCTGCCTCAATCCTGACTGCCTCTTTTTTGAACAGGGCAAAATCCCCCCTGTTCCCCGGTGCAAACCCTGCGGGAGGGATCATAAGGATTGCCGCCGGATTGCTGCTGGTCTTTGCGATCACGTCCGGCAGGCTGATGGTCTTTTCCAGCACCGCTGCCAGCAGAAGGGGCATCATGGTCTCGACACCGGGAACACCGGAAGGGGCGTCGGAAAAAGGCAGCTTCTTTTCCAGGTACGTGTGGGGCGCGTGGTCGGAGGCCACAACATCAATCCGTTCCCACCGTGAGAGGAGCTCCTTTCGCTCCTGTTCGCTCCGCAACGGCGGGTTCACTTTGGCAAAAGCATCGTTATGGTCAAACATCTCGTTTGACAGGAAGAGATGATGCGGTGTTGCCTCAACGCTCCCCCGTGCAATATCGACCGATACACCGGTGCTCATGTGGCAGAAATGGAGCCGGCACCCCGCGGTATTGGCGTCAAGCACTGCCCGGACGGCCCGCACCTCCCCCCCGGGAGAACGGACCTGTTCATGGGATTCGAGCGTGGTAACGGGACCCGGCATCACCTCTTCTGCATGAATGGTTGCAAGACCGCCAAATGAATGGATCTGGTTGAACGCCTCCTTCAGTTCCTGCGGGGTGACTGCTTCGCCGTAACTGGAGGGTGCAAAGAATATCTCGCCAAACGCCATGGCCCCGGCACTCCACATGGCCGACAGGGGGGTATCATGGGTCACGCCACTGTTGATCGCAAAGTGGCAGAACGTTTTTTCCCTGGCATCGAAAACACGCGCACGGAGCGCTTCCGGGGAGGTTACCGGCGGGACCGTGTTCGGCTGGTCCACGACGACAGTCACTCCCCCGGCAAGGGCGCTCTTTGTCCCGCTCTCCCAGTCCTCCTTTACCGACTGCACACCATCCCTCATATGCACATGCATATCGATTGCCGCCGGGAGAACAAACAGGCCGCTGCAGTCTATCACCTGGTCTGCAGGGGTACCGGCTCCGATATGGCGTACGGTCCCGTCCGCTATCGTGATATCGGCAACCCGCCCGTCAGGAAGGCTGACGTTCTGCAGTACAAGGGAGGGACGCATTTCCATAGTACTCACTTTTTCTCAAGAGCCATAAAGACATGGGGACAGACATAGAATCCTGGATAACGCCAGGGAAAAAACGGCAGAACCAACAGGTATTCAATCCGGATAATGCAATACTCCATAATTATTCACCGGCAGGCCGCCGGCCGGCATATCCCCATGAATCCGGCCCGCCCTGCATAGCAAAAAGAGGCCAGAACATGGATAAAATATTAAAGATCTGCCTGGGTCTGTTAACGATAATTCTTGTAGCATTTGGCGGATTACTGACATACACGGCATATACGGAAATTACGTACAGGAATACCCTGGAAGGTACCTATACCTACACCTGTACCATCACGACGGATGCTCCCCTTTACAATGTCACGCTCTTCATCCCGGTGCCTGTTGACCCGGCGGGCAATTCCCCGATGGTATCCCGGTTCAGCAACCGGATGATGAATGGTGTGCCGGCCGACTGGGAGACAATCCTCTTCGATACCGGGAAGTCCACCCTGCTCAAGATCACGACACCGGCAATTCCCGTACCGGAAGGGACTACGACATCCCACCCGTACATCATAACCTTCTCATCAGAGACAGCATCGCGCACTCCGGTTGAAACCCGGGATCCTGCCGGGACAGGCGTAATGTTCCGCCCGCCACAGGATCTGAGAGAATATGGGTGCCCGGCGGCACGTGATGACGGGAGTTCCCGGTGCTTTACCTATAACGCATCCGCGTTCGCAGATTATTCAACATCTGCAGATACATTCGTGACGATAACGTCCGCAGTTGACGGAAAGAACACCTGGACCGTTTTCGAGCCACAATCCAATGAATATCACACGGATATCAGTATCGGGATGAAAGGGGAGAATCATGGATGGGTCGTGCCGGAAGGCACCCTTTCCAGCGGAACCGGCACCTACGATATTCCTGCAGGTGCCTGATTACCCGGAAAAAACATGGGTATTGTAAAGGAGTAAGGAGTATTTCATGGGAGACCAGAAGAGCGGAAAACACCGGGATGCAATAACAATCGGCCTCACCGTGGATATCGTTCAGAAAGCAGACCAGCGCACGGGAAAGCTGACCCGGGGCAGGGTAAAAGAGATCCTGACCGGTTCCTCAACGCATCCCCATGGCATCAAGGTCCGGCTGGAAGACGGCCGCGTTGGCAGGGTTGCGATTATTGTCGATATGAAAAAGGACAGCCGGAAAACCGGGGATCTGGAGAAGAACAGCTGAAATTCACGGGATTCGGACACGGTAAGAATCCCAAAAATAATCACGGGATACCCCCACATCAGGGAAACCGTTTCCTGCAGTAATCAACAAGCGCCTTATCGGTTATCTGCCGGGTCTCGGCATCGATCCGGATAAAAAAAGACTCGTCGTCCTGGACTTTTACAAAAACACCGTCATCGGCTTTTTTGATCTCGAGCCAGCACAGGGTGTGGTCTTCCATTTTCATGAAATGGATCCGGATATATCTGTTGAGGTGGTGAAATACCTCTGACGGCAGGAATTTCCGGATAATCTCGTCAATGAGCATGCGCCGGTACCCGTCAGTACAGGGATCCTTCAGCTTGGGAAACTCGTTGTCAATGCCAATGATCTCATTTCCCGCACTACTCTTGATCTCCCTGATCCCGATGACAAGATTACCCCCCTCCGTGTTCAGGAACCCGGCAACCGTCTTTGCAACCATGACTTTTGACGTGTCCTTTCCGAATTTATGCACCTCCTTTGAACTGCTTGCGATAATTTCTGCCTTTGTTAATGATTTACTCCACAGCGCACTTGATTTGAATTCCACGAACTCGTTCTCGCCACCGCGGATGAGCGCCTGGAGCGTGTCGTCCGCGATCGACGCTGTCATAGGAAGTATGGGGAATTTTTGCAAAGCGGATTTTGGGACAGCGTCATTACTGCTGTCGATGAACAGGGTACGGAACTGGGAGTAGACTTTCCGGTAGAACTCATTCTCCGGGTCAAGGCGGAGCGCTTCGCGGTACTCATTGAAGGCATCCATGAACTGGCGGGTCTTGATCAATGCATCGCCCAGTTTCTTGTGAAGATCGGCGTTCTCCGGGTCCTGCGCCAGGGCTGCACGGTATTCCGTGACTGCGTCTTCATCATTGTTGGTGATGAAGTAGATGTCTGCCAGTTTCCCGTGGAACGAGGGTTCCTTCGGGCTGATCCTGACTGCCTCCCGGTATTGCAGCATGGCCCCGTTCAGGAGACCTTTGGAGAAGTACATCTGGCCAAGAACCGCATGAAGGTGCGCATGGGAAAGCGTTACCCCGGGTGCGGTTGCGGGGGTGACAGGAACTGCTGCAAGAATGGCAATGCTTTTTTTGAGAAACGCTTCTGTTTCGGCAAAGGTGCATTGTTTCTGGAGCTGGCCTGCGATCTGGTCGGTGAAGTGGTGCAGCAGGCCGGGTTCCATGCGTATCGCATCGTAGAGCAATGTCGTCGCATCGGCAGCGTTCTCTTTCTCTAAGAGGATCCCCGCAAGCCAGTAGCGGGAATTTCCGTCGGACGGGTTCTTCCGGATTGCTTCAATGAATTCCCGGACCGCTTCGTCCCGGAGTTGTTTTTCCAGGAGAGACCGGCCGAGATAATGGTGGGCACCGGAACATGTCGGATCCTGCCGGAGGGCCTGCCTGAAAATATTGATTGCATCGTCATAATGCCGGTTCTCGAACAGGAGTTTTCCTTCAGCAAAAGCAGCTGCAGAATCGTCCGGCATGTTATCAGTCACTCTGTGTATCCCGGAATATTTAAGAGTGATTTTTGGGGGGTGGAACCTCACGGCAGGAGAAATGAGGAGCCTGGTACGTTTTCACTCAGAATTGTCAGGAGACTTAGTGCATCCCGGTCAGCCTTATGTCCGGGATTTTTTTAAAGAGAAAAGTCGGAGAATCCTTCGGATTCTTCTTCTCTTCCGGCCCTGATGAGTTTCAGGAAAATGCGAGGGATGCGATTCGAACGCATGAACCTCTGCAGGAACGGATCTTAAGTCCGTCGGAGTTGGCCGGGCTTTCCTACCCTCGCGCTCTAAACTATTAACCCTCTATCTCAAAAAAGAATCCGATCGTCCCGGTGCTTTTACCATTGAATCCAATCTGCGATGATATACGAATCCCGGCATCTTCGCAAGGACTGGTCCCGGAAAAACCGGTCACCGGCTTTCCCACATAATCTCGTCGGTATTGCCCGGAATGATCCATTCCTTGAGGAAGAGAAGGAATGATGTGATCGCGATGATGAATGCGCCCATGATGAGAGCGGTTCCGATAATAGAGAGAGGAGGTGTCCCGGTTCTTTCCAGGACGATCCCGACAAGTGCTGCTGCCAGCGCCACGAGTGAAGCATGCATGAGATATCCGTATTGTAAAAGACGATGGAATCTTACTTAAACATTGAGATATCGGGAGGATGGTCGTTGGACGATGAGTTGTTTTCAGGATTTGCTGCCGCCGTACTTAAATACCGCATCCCGTAAAAACAGGAGGAAACCGGTAATACCTATGACAAAAGCCCCCATGATCAGCATCATCCCCACATAACTGATGAAAATGGAAGACGGCCCCATCTGCGCAAATACAATGCCGACGCATGCTGCAGCCACCGCAACCAGCATCGCCTGGATATTCTCATACATGGTAATGACTCCTTAATCGGTAAAGATGGGTGGATCCCATTTAAGTCTTGTGCTCATCATTCCGGTTCTTCACGCACTACCCGGACCGGATTGCATGGGTCGATACCTTTTTTTTTTCCTGCGGGGCACTGAGTAAGAATAACCTTATTGCGCAGGGAACGATGGAGAGACCAGAACTTATCGGATGGATAGAGATTGACGGCCGCCGGCTCAGCGGTGCAGATCTTGAGGCAGCCTGTACACAACGGCCGGAAGAGATCCTCCGGTTCGGGGGGGAATTTTTCCTCCGGTGCGGCGGGTGCCGGGCACGGGACCATTTCGGGATCATACCCGGCGACTGCCCGAAAGGGACACTCATCTGCGGCGACGTGGTAAAGGGAAAGATCGAGCCGGCTGTACCGGACATGCCGCTTGAGGAGGCGATCATCACCGCGGTCAGGCTCCGTTCCGACGAGGGCGTGACCGCACTCTCGGGAGGGGTGGACTCTGCTCTTGTGGCAAAACTTGCCGGGCGGGAGTGCGTGGCGGTCGGGCTTGAGAATTCCCATGACCTGAAACACGCACACTATGCGGCAGGGGCGCTCGGGCTCTCCTGCACCTTTGTCACGATCACAGCAGCCGAGATAGAAGCGGCACTTCCCGCTGTCGTAATGGCCATCCCGAAGAAAGACCCGGTCAATACCGGCATTGCCCTCACCCAGTACTTCATCGCGCGCTGGGCCGGGGATAATGGCTACCGACGGGTCCTCACCGGGCAGGGTGCGGACGAGCTGTTCGGGGGATATGCCCGGTATTCAGAATCGGAAGACCTTGAAGAAGAACTGGCCCGAGACTTCATCGGGCTTGAAGCGCAGGCCGGGCGCGATCAGGCCATTGCGGCGCTGCATAAGACCTGTCTTTCCATGCCGTACCTTGACCTCCGGGTTGTGCGCGCTGCACGTGCCATCCCGGCCCTTGAGAAAGTGCAGGGTGACCGGCGGAAAATTCCCTTAAGGGAGGTCGCAGAACGCCACATTCCGCAGGATCTCGCGTGGTACGGGAAGAAAGCCATGCAATACGGGAGCGGGGTGTGGGACGTCATGCGGAAGCTTGCCCGCAAAAACGGTTATAAAACGTCCCTGCAAGATTACATAGACCAGATAATACGGGTGGAACATGGTCTCTGAAAAAGATGTACAACACATTGCCGGACTTGCAGACGTCGGCATCAGCGCTGAGGAACTGGGCACTTTTACGCACCAGTTCAATGCTATCTTAGAGTACTTCGATATCCTCGATCGCGTGGAAGGGACCGGGCAGACAGAGCGCGATCTCTATAATGTCCTGCGCGAGGATGTAGTCGAGCCTTCGCTTTCACAGGATGATGTGCTCAAAAACGCCCCGTTCAAAGAAGACGGTTTCATCAAGGCACCGAAGGTGATGTAGTGACCGGTACGATCACCTTTGAACCGGACGACCGGTATAATGCCTTCCTGACCACCTGCAAAAAAACATCGCACGGCAGCGGGAAACTTGCCGGTGTTGCCGTTGCAGTAAAAGACAATATCTCTACAAAAGATATCGAGACCACCTGTGCATCGAAGATCCTCAAAGGCTATGTTCCCCCGTACGATGCCCACGTGGTCGGGCTCCTGAAAGGTGACGGCGCGGCTGTTGTCGGCAAGACCAACATGGACGAGTTCGGTATGGGCACCACCACGGAAAACTCCGCGTTCGGCCCCACTCTCAACCCCTGCGACACCTCGCGTGTCCCCGGCGGGTCCAGCGGTGGCAGCGCTGCCGCCGTTGCAGCCGGCATGGTGCGGATGGCGCTCGGCTCCGATACCGGCGGGTCCATCCGGTGCCCTGCCGCGTTCTGCGGGATTGCCGGCCTGAAACCCAGTTATGGCCGGGTCTCCCGTTACGGGCTCATCGCGTACTCCAACTCGCTCGAACAGATCGGTCCGCTCGGAAAGACCGTGAGTGACGTCTCCACCCTCATGGGCGTCATTGCGGGGTACGACCGTCACGATTCCACCTCGCAGAACAAGCCCTACAACCATACACCGAACGCGGACATCAAAGGGCTGAAGATTGGCATCCCGGAGGAGTATTTCGGGAAAGGCGTTGACCCGCAGGTCGCCGGTGTCGTAAAAAAAGCAATCGGCCGGCTCGAAGAGCTCGGGGCAACCACCGTCCCGTGCAGCATCCCCTCCATGGAATACGCCCTTGCCGCATACTATGTCACCTGCACCTGCGAGGCCAGCTCCAACCTTGCCCGGTTCGACGGAGTGAGATATGGCCCGGCACCAGACTGGAAGAAGTCGTGGCACGATGCCTACCAGGACGTGCGTGGCACATCGTTTGGTGCAGAAGTAAGGCGTCGGATCATGCTCGGGACATTTGCACTCTCCAGCGGGTACTACGGGAAGTACTATGCAAAGGCACAGATTGCGCGGGAGAATATCAGGGCAGATTTCAACCGGATCTTTAAGGATGTTGATGTTATCGCCGGGCCGACCATGCCCACCATCGCATTCAGGCTCAAGGAGAAGAGCGACCCGCTCTCCATGTACCTTGCCGATATCCTCACCGTCCCGGCCAACCTTGCCGGTATCCCGGCGATCTCCGTCCCGTGCGGAAAATCCGAAGGAATGCCCGTCGGCCTCCAGATCATGGGCCGGATGTTTGAAGACGAGCGCGTAGTCGATGTCGCCTATGCTTACGAGCAGGCGGTGAACTGATATGGCAGATGCAGAAGACCAGGTCATTGTCGGTCTTGAAGTCCACTGCCAGCTGGATACCAAGAGCAAGCTCTTCTGCGGCTGCTCCACCGATTACCGGAGCGACGGGCCCAACACCCACGTCTGCCCCATCTGTCTCGGCCTCCCCGGCGCCATGCCGGCGCTCAACAAAAAGGCGATCGAGTACGCCATGAAAGTGGCAAAGGCACTGAACTGCGATATTATCGAAGAGGCCGAGTTCTCGCGGAAGAACTACTTCTACCCCGACCTTGACAAGGCATACCAGATCACCCAGTACGACAAGCCGCTTGCCCTGGGCGGGTACGTGGAGATCGAGAGTGATGAAGGGGGGGAGCGGAAGATCCGGCTCACCCGTATCCATGTCGAGGAGGACCCGGGCCGGCTCGTCCACATGGGCAATGTCGAGCGGGGCAAATACTCGCTCGTGGATTACAACCGTGCCGGCATCCCGCTCATCGAGATCGTTTCGGAACCCGACATGCGGTCGCCTAAGGAAGCCCGGAAATTCTTAAACAAACTCCGCGCCACGCTGGAATATCTCAGTGTCTTCGACTCCGAGAAGGAAGGCTCCATCCGGGTCGATGCCAACATCTCGATCAAGGGCAACGAGCGCGTGGAGGTCAAGAACATCACGTCCTACAAAGGCGTGGAGAAGGCACTTACGTTCGAGGTCACCCGGCAGAAGAACCTGATCCGGCGCGGCCAGAAGATCGACCGCGAGACCCGGCATTATCTCGAGGCGCGGGGCGTCACCCAGGCCGGCCGGAGCAAGGAGCAGGAGAACGATTACCGCTACTTCCCCGAACCCGATCTCAGACCCCTCCGCGTGAAATCGTGGCTGGACGGGATCGTCCTGCCCGAACTGCCCGATGCCCGCCGCGAGCGGTTCATCTCCCAGTACGGGTGCTCGCTCAACCATGCCCGCACGCTCACCGGTGAACTAAAGCTTGCCAACTTCTTCGAGCAGGTTGTCAAAGGAGATCCGAAAGGTCTCTCAACGCTCGCCTCCACCTGGATCGCCGATACGCTGATCGGCGAGCTGAATTACCGGGACATGAGCCTTGACAAGGTGGAACCGGCTGCCATGACCGGTCTCGTTCAGATCGTAAAAGCGGGAACAATCACGGACAAGAGCGCTGTGGAAGTCCTCCGGGTCATGCTCGACCAGCGCCATAAAAGAGAGGCCGCGGAAACACCGGATGCTATCGTCCAGCGCCTTAATCTTGCAAAAACCACGGGGGATGACAGCGCCATCACGGCTGCGATTGAAGAGGCCATCAACGAGAATCCAAAAGCACTCGAAGACTACCGTGCCGGAAAGGCCGGGGCACTTAACTTCCTTGTCGGGCAGGTCATGAAGAAGACCCGCGGAAAAGCGGACCCGGCAACGCTGAACCGGATGCTTACCGAAGAGCTGAAAAGCAGGGGGGTGTAACAGCCGTGCACCTGATCGTTGCGGAAAAGAACATATCGGCCCGGCGTATTGCAGAGATACTGGGCGAAGGAAAGAAGATCACCGAGACCCGGGATGCCGGTGTCTCGACTTACTCGTTTGGTGATATCACGAGCGTTGGGCTCCGAGGCCACGTGGTGGAGATCGATTTCGAGCCGGGCTACGGGAACTGGCGGAGCGAGGAGTTTACCCCGCGGAGCCTGATCGATGCAAAGACCATCAAGGTGCCGACCGAGAAGAAGATCGTCACCCTTCTCCAGAAACTTTCCCGCAAGGCCGACCGCGTCACCATTGCAACGGACTTTGATACCGAAGGGGAACTGATCGGGAAGGAAGCCTTCGAGCTCATCCGCGCCGTGAACGCGAAAGTGCCCATTGACCGGGCACGGTTCTCCGCTATCACGAAAGGTGAACTCGTGCATGCGTTTGCCAACACCACCGAGCTCGACTTTGCCCTTGCAGCAGCCGGCGAAGCCCGGCAGTCGATCGACCTGATGTGGGGCGCATCGCTCACCCGCTTCATCTCGCTTGCGGCACGAAGAGGCGGCCAGAATATCCTCTCGGTCGGCAGGGTGCAGAGCCCGACGCTCGGCATGATCGTGGATCGCGAGAAGGAGATCGAGGCGTTCGTGCCGGAGAAGTACTGGCAGCTCGGTCTCGATACAGAAAAATCAGGTGAACTGATCGAAGCCCGCCACACCCACGGAAGGTTCCATGAAAAGGCCGAGGCAGAAGGTGCCCGCGACCGGACAAAAGAACCGCTCGTGGTCACCGAGGTGAAGGAAGGGACAAAACAGGACCGGGCACCGTCGCCGTTCGACACCACAACCTACATCGTTGCGGCAGCACGGCTCGGGTTCTCGGCAGCGAACGCGATGCGGATCGCCGAAGACCTGTACATGAACGGTTTCATCTCCTACCCGAGGACCGATAACACCGTTTACCCGGAATCGCTGGACATCAACGGGATCTTAAAGACCCTTACCGCGTCACCGTTCAAAAAGGACGTGGAATGGACCCTGAAAAACCGGCGGCCGGTACCGACCCGGGGCAAGAAGTTAACCACCGACCACCCGCCTATCCACCCGACTGGCGCCGCAACCCGCGAGCAGCTGGGCGACGATGTGTATAAAATCTACGAGCTCGTGCTCCGCCGCTTCCTCGCCACCCTTGCGCCGGACGCGATGTGGAAGACCTTAAAGATCCTCTTTGTTGCCGGCGGCGAGGAGTATACAACCACCGGCGGCCAGCTGATCGAACCGGGCTGGCACCAGGTGTACCCGTTTTCCGAGGCAAAGGAAGTTATCCTGCCCGCGTTCACGAACGGGGAGAAACTCCCCATAAAGAAGGTCACCCTGGACGAGAAGGAGACCCAGCCGCCCGCCCGGTACACCCAGAGCAAACTGATCCAGCGCATGGAAGAACTCGGCCTTGGCACCAAGAGTACAAGGCACGAAGTGATCGCCAAGCTGGTCTCCCGCAAATATGTTGAAGGCACCCCGCTCCGGCCAACCCTCGTAGGAAGAGTGGTCACCGAATCGCTCGAACAGCATGCCGATGCCGTGACCCGGCCGGACATGACCCAGGCCATCGAAGCCCACATGCAGCTGATCAAGGAGAGCAAGCGGACCCGGGAAGACGTAATCCGGGAGTCCCGCGAGATGCTCCACAAGGCGTTCGACCAGCTCGAGGCAAACGAGCAGGTGATTGGCGATGATATCCGCAACCGTACTGCCGAGGAGATGAACCTTGGGAAATGCCCGGTCTGCGGCGGCATGCTCGCCATCAAGCACATGCGGGGCAACACCCAGTTCATCGGCTGTTCGCACTACCCGGAATGCAGTTTCAACATCGGCCTTCCCATGGCCCAGTGGGGCTTTGCCATTCGTACCGATGAGATCTGCGAGAAGCACCAGCTCAATTTCGTCCGGCTTGTCCGTAAGGGAGCACGCCCGTGGGATATCGGCTGCCCGCTCTGCCACCATATCAGTTCCAACCAGGAGTCATTATCGGAAATGCCGTGCATGACTCCTGCGCTGGCTGACAATATCCTTGCACACCATATCTATACGGTTGCCGAACTAGCCCGCAGCGTGCCGGAGAATCTGGCTAAGAAGCTTTCGATGCCGGTTGCGGATGCCGGCCAGCTTGTGAGCGAGGCGGGAACCATGCTGGAGAAGCTCCGCAAAAGGTCGGAATGCCGAAAGTTCCTGCGCGAGCGGCTCATCCCGCGAAAGGGCCGCAGTTATGCAAAGATCATGGAGATCCTGAAAGGACAGGGCATCACGGAGCTTGCCGGCCTTGCCCATGCGAAACCGGACTGCCTGAAAAATGCCGGGATCGGCGATGCCGAAGCCGAACAGGTCCTTGCCGATGCAAAGACCGTATACTACGGGCAGGTGCTCCGCACCATGGGTATCCCGGCGGTCAGCCTGAAGAAGTACCTTGCTGCAGGGTTCACCACGCCGGATGCGTTCTGCGAACTGAAGCCCGAGACCTTAAGTGAGCGGACCGGCATGTCGCTTGGCACCGTCCAGAAACACGTTGCCATGGTCTGCAAGGCGCTCGACAAACCGGCACCCAAGAAAGTCTCGAAGATCCAGAGCGAGAAAGGGAGAAAGGAGCTGCTCACCATAAAGGGACTGAGCCAGGCAGCTGCAGAGAAACTGATCCTTGCCGGGGTCACCAACGGGAAGTCACTTCTTGCTGCCGACCCGGCGGTTGTTGCAAAGGATACCGGTATTCCTGTTCAGAAAATCAGGGATTTCCAAGATGTCTTTAAGAAAAAGAAGGATATCATCCAGCTGTGATTCTGCTATAATTCACTTTTTCCGGTAATATTGACAAGACGGTTGTTGCAGTTCGTGTGAATATTGATGGGGGCTGATGCTCCCATATCCCCATTGCGATAGGTGCCGCCGCCCCCGCGGGGGCGCTCCCGCGGCGGCTTCAATAACCGGTTTTCCCGGAAACCGAACTTACCTCGGTGGGGCCCTTATGCGGGGAGTTCTCATCTTAATACCATGATTCAACAGTTTTCTTAATTCGAGAGGCGAATAGTGTGTTTATCGGGATGTGCTCTGGTGAAACAATCATGAACCGATCGGTTTCGCACCAAATCCGTGAAAATCGGCTGACAATTATTCCAACCGTCTTGATCCGCCGCGGGGGCGCCCCGTCGGGGGCGGCGGCGTTTATCGTTTTTGGGGGTATGGGGGTCTCAACCCCCATCAATAATTACCTCAGAGAATCGATATCTCTTGACAACCGTTTTTCCTGAACCCCCCTCCGGGTACAGTCATTCTTCTCTGGGATCTGGATTTATACTGATATACCATCACAACCCCGCAATGCCACCGGTTTATGAGAATGGAAAGCACACGTAACTAGTGATTACGATGAAATGGAAAGACTGGGTGCACGTGACCAAACTCGATCCTGACAAGCAGCTGAAGCCCGGAGACATCGACGCGATTGCCGCGAGCGGGACCGATGCCCTGATGCTCTCGGGCACGCTGAACGTGACCGAGGAGAACCTTGCCATGCTCCAGAAGCAGCTGAAAGCATACGACCTTCCGCTCGTGATGGAACCCGCGGGACCCGAGGCGGTGCTGATGCAGGGGATCGATTATGTCTTCGTGCCCAGCGTGATGAATACCACCGATGTCACGTGGATCCTGGGAAAGCACAAAGCATGGGTGCAGATGCAGAAAGGGAAGATCCCCTGGGAATATATCGTGCCCGAAGCCTACATCGTGCTCAACCCGAACTCTTCCGTAGGTAAAGTGACCAAAGCGGTCTGCGACCTGAAAGCCGATGAAGTCGCAGCGTATGTGACCGTCGCTGACCACTATTTCCATTTCCCGATCGTGTACATCGAGTACAGCGGCACCTATGGTAACCCGGAAATTGTCAAAGCAGCATCCGATGTGCTCGACCAGTCAATCCTCTACTATGGCGGCGGGATCAACTCTGCGGAGAAGGCGGCCGAGATGAGCAAATATGCCGACACCATTGTCGTCGGGAACGCGGTCTACGACCAGGGCGCTGCGGTGCTGAAAGCCACCGTGGACGCGATCCAGTAATTTTTTTATGCCCGAGATCGACATCGTCCTTGTTGAACCCCTCTACGATGGCAACGTGGGATTTGCCGCACGGGTGATGAAGAACTTCGGGTTCACCCGGCTTGTGCTCATCAACCCGTGCAAACTTGGCGAGGAGGCGAAGGGCCGGGCATCGCATGCGCAGGACGTGCTGAAAGCCGCGGACGTCTGCACCATCGAAGACGTGTTTGCCCGGAGCAACATCGTGGTTGCAACAACCGGCGAGGTGAGCAAGTCGGTCTGCCATGCCATGCGGATGCCGTTTTTTTCCCCCAAGGAACTCCGCGAGCGGATCAAGGATGTTGACGGGCGTATCTCCATCCTCTTTGGCCGGGAAAACTGGGGGCTCAATAACGAGGAAGTGAAACGCAGCGACATGATCTGCACGATCCCTACCCACGGGATGTACCCGATCCTCAATCTCTCGCATGCGGTGGGTGTGGTCTGTTATGAACTCGCGAACCTGCCGCTGCCGGAGATTCGGCTTGCCCCGCCGCAGGATATGGAGTACCTTTACCGGCATATCGACCGGTACCTCGACGAGATCCATCATCCGCAGTTCAAGCGGGAGAACACGATGATCCTCATCCGCCGCGTTCTGGGCCGGGCAAACCTGACCACCCGGGAGCTGAGCACGCTGCATGGGTTGTTACGCAGGAGCGAGTGGCATATCGATCCGTCGCTGCTGGACCGGGACAAGACGGGAGCCCGGAACCTGTATAGTGATGAGGAAACGGAAAACCCGGATAGCTCGTAAGCCCTGTCGACCCTCTACGGGCGCACGGGTTCACAGAATCACCATTATCCCACATTCTTTCTTAAATGAGGTTATGGCATCATCGAGCCGGTTTGATCAGTCAAAATCAGGAACCTTTTTTTTTACCGGGACAAACCGGGCGGGTGTTATTCAGGAGCGTATATACATCACAGAATTCAAACCTTGCAGCACGGGTGTATCAAAGGCATGGAATCATTCGGGCCGGAACTATTCGCATTCCTGGTAGTTTTTTTCGGCATGGGTATCTGGGCTATATTCAGCGGGTACCGGGACTACCGCCTCATGGAGAAGGTGAATAACACACCCACCTCCAGGGTCAGCTCAGCTGCACTTGGTCTTGTGGAACTTGCCGGCCATGCAGGGTGCCATGAGGGGTTAACCAGCCCGGTCTCCCGGATCCGATGCGCATACTGGCGCATTACCGGCGAGTATTCAGATGAGAATGGCTGCTGGCAAAGGATCTTCCTGGATGAATCCACGGATCACTTTCATATCCGGGACAATACCGGGAGCATGGAAGTTGACCCGCGGGGAGCTGAAATGGATATTCCCGTGAACCGTACGTGGGAGGGATTTATTCAGGAGCACCGCGGCAGTTTTATCCCGGAATCCGGCGGCCTTATGCTTCCGGAACCGGCAATGAAATTTGTCCAGTCGTTCAAGGAAACCAAGACAAAAAAAATCCACGATCATGCGGATCAAAAGATCCGGATCACGGAATATATCATTGCCGAGAATGATCCGTTATACGTGCTTGGCAGTGCAATGCCCCGGGATGACCGTACCGGCCCGGTAAATCACGAAAACCTGATTATCCGCAAAGGGACGTATGACTCCTCCCTGTATATTTCCAATACCACAAAAAAGGTTGTCAGGGACAAGTTTTTTTCTTGGGCGTATCCCAAGATCATTTTAGGGCTTGCGTGTTCCGCCATCTGCCTGTTCGGGATCCTCATGATGCTGGAAACAGCAGGTGACATTATCGTTCTCATCGGGATTACGGCTGCAGCCCTTATAGGCCCGGTCATCTGGCATAAATGGAAAGGTCATATGTGATATCAGTGCCGGCCTGCAGACAAAAACACGGGAACGCTGGACTGGCAGTATGAGTCATGAATTCCTGACCATTGGTGCCCTGATTCTCTATTTTCAGGTGGTAATTCCTGACCTGCAACGGGTGCCGGCGATACCAGTTCTCCCGGAAGGTAAAAAACCCCGGGTAGGTTCCGCTGCAATCAGCCTCGTTGAGATTACTAGCCATACTGCATGCACGGAACCCCAGGACCATAGAATAAAACTCATCGCACATTCTATCTTAAATACGGTTACAGCATCATAGAGCCGGTTTGTTCAGGATATGATCAGGATCCTTTTTTTTATAATTCCCGGGACGAACCGGGCGGGAGTTATTCAGGAGCATATATACATCACAGAATTCAATCCATGTAAGGCGGGAGTGAAACAAGCATGGGATCCCTGATAAATTTTTTTTCACTTCTGGTTTTGCTTTTCGGGATAGGTCTCTTTGCAGTCTACAGCGGATGCAAAGACTTTCGGTTTCTTCAGAGAGTAAAAAATACGCCCACTTCAAAAGTCAGCTCAACTGCGATCGGTTTTGTTGAACTTGCCGGTCATGCAGAGCGCCGGGAACCGGCCCTCAGCCCTGTATCCCAGGTTCCCTGCATCTACTGGCGCCTGGCTGGGGAATATTGTGAAAACGATATGAGTGGGAACTGGAGGACAATTCTCAAGACAGAAAGCCGCGATATGTTCTATCTTGACGATTCGACCGGAAGAATGCTTGTTGATCCGCAAAGTGCCGAAATTGATATTTCCCCGGCTGCAACGTTTGAGGGATACCTTAAGGAACATGGTTTTTTGGACCGTGAACAAGGTTCAATGGATTACCGGGTAATCCGGTATATCAGCAATCTTGACACGTCAACCCGGTCTCTTTTTGAGTCTCATGGAAGCGAAAAAATCCGGTTGACGGAATTTTTTATCAGGGAAGGCGACCCTCTCTACATCCTGGGTACTGCTGAACCCCGCGAAGGTGTGTCCGGATCAACAAATCATGAGACCCTTATTGTACGGAAGGGGACCCGTGGCGATATCCTGTACATTACTGATTCAACAGAAAAAGAGGTTGTTGACAGGTTTTTCTCAAAAATTTCCCCGAAAATCATCGCGGGTCTTATCGTATCCACATTATGCCTGTTGGGTATCATGGTGATGCTGAAAACAGATTGGGAAAAGGTTTTTTTTCTTGGATTCACTGCCGGTGTCGTGATTATCATATTCCTCCTGAATAAAAATGGTTCCTGACCCGGTAACACAGATCCGGACAAACGCCATACAGGTACAGGATATTTCTCTGATAATCATTACATTAATCTGAACGAGAAAATATTCCCAGCGCATATATGCTGCAACATCCCATCCTTGTAAAGCGGGTGCAATACAAGCGTGGCCTCATCCGGACTGAAAACATTTGCCTATCTCGTAGTTTTTTTTGGCCTGGGTATCTGGGCCGTATACAGCGGGTGCAGGGAATACCTCCTGTTGCAGAAGGTGAAAAACACCCCCACATCCAAAGTCAGCTCAACAGCGATTGGACTTGTGGAACTCACCGGCCGTGCTGCGATCGAGAATTTCCTGCGAAGTCCGGTCAGTAAGAACCGCTGCGTTTACTGGCGGGTGACCGGTGAATATTATGAATCGGGACGACATGGGGGCTGGAGAGACCTGTATTCGGATGAGTCCACGACCCACTTCCATATCAGGGACGAGACCGGCGACATGGATGTCGACCCCCGGGGAGCAACCATTGAAATTGAGAGGGACCGGTCGTGGGAGGGATTCATCAGGGAAAACCGCGGCTTTTTGCGCATTGAATCGGGCGGCCCGATGCTTGAGGACCCGGCAAAGAGTTACATCAGTTCGCTTAAAAACCCATATTCTGAAAAAAAATTCGAGCGGCATTCCGATGAAAAGATCCGGATTACGGAGTTTTTCATTGCAGAAAACGACCTGCTCTATGTACTCGGGAGCGCAACACCCCGGGAAGGTGAAACCGGGCCGGTAAATCACGAGACCCTGATCATCAGGAAGGGTGAGCCGGATGGGACAATGTATATTACCGACAGATCGGAAAAGCAGGTACAGGACAGGCTTTTTTCATGGGCATACCCAAAGATAATCCTGGGACTTGCCTGTTCGGCCGGATGCCTGTTCGGTCTCCTGATGATGCTGGAAACAGCCCGCGATGCCCTGTTTCTGCTTGGATTCACGATATTTGCCCTGGTGGCTTCGGTCGTCTGGGAAAAATGGGAGAGTAGATAATGACAATTCTGCAGAGTCTCATCTCATCACTTCAGATCGCTGGCGGGTTCCTGGTTGCCGGGATAATCCTCCTCCTCCTGTTCTTCATGATCGCGATCTACAACAGCCTGATGCAGCTGAAGAACAATATCGACAAGGCTTGGGCCAATATCGACGTGCTCTTAAAAAAACGGCTCGACCTCATCCCGACCCTTGTCGATGTCGTCAAAGGGTATACAAAATACGAAGGAGGGGTTCTCGAAGAGATTACCCGGATCCGGGCATCGGCACTTCAGGCAGACCGGATCCCCGATAAGGCGCGGGGGTGCGATGCGGTCAGTGCATCCCTGAAATCCATCTTTGTGCTTGCGGAGAATTACCCTGACCTTAAGGCAAGCGACAATTTCCTCCATCTCCAGGAAGAGATTGCTGCCATTGAGAACCAGATCGCACAGCGCCGGGAATTCTACAATGATGCGGTGCTGTTATTCAATACAAAACTGGAGACGATCCCGAGCAATGCTGTCGCCTTTTTACTCCGTCTCAGGCCCCGCGAGTATTTCCGGGTTGAGGACAGGGCCCGGACCCCGGTGAGGATCTCCCTTGAGAATTAATAGTACCGGACGTTTGCCGGCAGGGTGTGCTATTTGTCAGCATAATTGGTAAGAACCCGTTACGTTCTTCTTGTGAGTCTTTTTTTGCTCTTGAAATGATGGATGGAAGAAGAATTTCTGCATCTCGTGTCTACTCCCTGTTCGCTCGCCCCGGCTGTGCATGGAATTTCAGGATTCCCGGTCCCGTCGTATCATGCGGTAAAGAACCGCAAGGAGTCCTGCTGCAATGACTGCACAGGGAATAAGAAAGTCCTGGTCCCTGTCGGATTCAGCCGGGTGTTGCACGGGGAACCGTGAAGCTCCCCCGCCCGGATATACCGTCACCATGGAGCTTGACCAGGTCTTGTTGGCACCAATGATCCAGATATCCGTGATCTGCGTCGGGTCATCGCGTGCACTCCACAATCTTACCGAGAAGACCAGCTGTTTCCCGCAGGAATTTCCCGGAGGGATATGGACGGATACAAAATCCTCGTTCATCTTCTTCTCGTACCAGTTTCCGATAGCGCATTCCCGGATAAATTCCGCGATAGTGGCGTTGGCCTTTATTGTCGGATGCCTGCCATAAAGATCCGAAACCGAGTCCCCCATGCCGGGATAAATGGGCGTGGCAATCACGACCGGGGCCGGACTTGTCGTGACCACGGTATTGTTCCCGCTTTCAGGAGATAGTTGATGGGATATCGTGCTGTCCGATTTTTCCCTGCTGTTCAGGTACTGTAAATCAACCGTTGTTATCGGGGATGCATTCGTATAAACGATAAATTCCACCGGAGGAAACGTGATGGCCGGGTCGATAATCCTGACACCGGGGTACATCCGTGCGTTTTTTTCATCCATTTTCTGAGGGGTCACCGTCTGGACGACCGGATTATGTTGTGACATATCTTTTGGCCCGGCCCATTCATCGAATTCCCCCACCCATCCCGGGGGTGTTGCATTTGTTTTGTTGGCCGCACTTACCGGTGAAAAAAATACGGCTGCCAGTACCAGTGCCATAATCAGCAGGCTCCATTTTCTTATCTGACTCATCTGGATTCTACCACCATTTTTCTTTACCATGGCTTTGCCTGAATTTTTTACAAGGAAAACTGCGGACGGATTCATAGCTGCAGGTAAAATAATGCACTATCCCCGGGTCCGGCGCACCATCGCCCGGAGAGCAGCACCGAGAGCGATGACAAGGAATGCGACCATTCCAACAACGATGGGGACCCCGGGAATCCACCCACTGAAATATGCCGGGATCATTAAGCCCGACCAGGTTTCATTGGCACCGATGATCCAGATATCCGCAATCCGCGTCGGGTCATCACGCCCGGCGGACTTTCTCACCGAGAAAACCAGCTGTTTCCCACAGGCATTAGCCGGGGGGAGATGGACGGATTTGAAATCCGCATTCATCTGTTCCTCGTGCCAGTTTCCAATACCGCATTCTCCGATGAATTCCATGATTGCGGCGTTGCCCTTCACAGTAGGGTACATATTTGTGAGAATCTCTGATGGTGCGCCACCCCCAGGAGGAATAATCCTGGTGGCGGGGGTGACCGGTGCCGGGTTTGTAATGACCGTGCTTGTATTTTCGCCCACCAATGGGGTCGCGATGCAGTGCCCGCACAAGAGGAGACCCCCAATGAGAAGACACATGATGAGTGATCCGATCCATGGAGAAATACTCCGGTTATCTTCGTTCCAGTGAGAATGCAATTGTCGTCCAGCTCCCGGTTGTGAGTTCATTTTCTGGTGTGCAGTTTTTTTCAGCAACAATATTTTCCTGACGATATTTCAGATCGACATCTTCCGCCCATGGTGTTGTGTTGTCGAGGGGTTTGTACGGTATGAAATCCACCCGGATTTCATCGTACTGGTTCACCCCTATATTTCTCCTGTTTTTTTCCAGAGAACCTTCGTTATAGTCACGGATCTTTCCCAGCGTACGCCACGTATTTGTTGTTACCTGGTTACAGGATCCCTTTTGCACGCTGTCATTCCAGTTGACAACAAGGATATCTGTCGAAAATGTGTCGTTCATAAACGAGATATTGGGAGTGAATATCCCCTCGACATGGGCCCCGGTTGCAGGATTAAAAATTTTAAACGGGATTGCATCATCAATGGAATCATGCAGGACCCAGGTCAGGTTATCCGAATAATAGGTCAGGTTCAGGGCTCCCGAATAATAATTCGTATAAGTCAGACCATCCTTGTCCAGATGGAGTTCATTGCCGGAGAGAAAGTTGTTGATACTGTAATAGCCGTATTCAGTATGCTTTATGGGCTGAACAATTCCCCCACAGCATTCGAGGGGTGTGATAAAATAATAATGATAATACCCATAAATAAATGGTACTCCAACGAGTAAAAGGATGATAAATAACCCGGCAACGACGAGGTTATTTCCCAGTCTATGGTAAATTTTGGTACCAATTTTTTCCAGGATATCCGGGTCCATTTTTTCTCCGTCGCGAATATCAGATAATCATGAAAGATAGATAAATTTTTTTATATAATCTTTTACGCAAATTTCATGAATTACTTATAGAGCATGATATACGAGACGTTCCCATTCATTCCATCAATCACCGGATAATCGGCGTGGATACAGGACATTCTGTACCGGTGTAATTCCCTTACCTTTTTATCATCCATCATTCAACTATTACGAAGGCTCATGGAGGATAACCGGAATTCCAGCCTGAAAATGGCTAAAGAGTTATCTGACGTCATCCTCGGGGATCTTGAGATCACCCGGATCCCCATATCGCAGATTTTAATGAAGTCCAAGCGCCTTGCCCGTCTCCTGCACGATTCTGATGCCCAGAAATGGCTGGACTACGAGATCACGGGATACCCGCCGGTCTTCGATCCCGCAATTCTCGGTACCTGCAGGCATTATTATTCGAGCGACCGTCCGGTTCTCCGCGACGAACGGACCCGCAAGCCCCATGCCATCGGCATGCCCCAGCTCGAGTCCTATATCAATTCAACAAAACCGGATTTTATCGACAAACTCGGCCCGCAGGAGAACCAGAAGATCCAGATCGTGAACCGGCACCACGAGATGGTGAACGACTTCGAGCGGCTCAAGACCGCACTCCACAACTACGTGACGGAAGTCAACATCGCGCTTTCGGTCGGTGAAAGATCGGAGGAACTCTTCGAGGATTCCCGGATCGCAGCGGACAGGTTCATCCGCGAACACTGTCCCCGCGCCGGCGAGCAGCTCCTCGCGATCAGCGAGAGGCTGGACTATTACAACCCGGACTCATTCTCCGAGGCTTTGCTCTCAGTGAGAAAAATTCTTGCGGCAGTTGCGGATGCTGTGGTACCGGTGCAGGAACCGCAGTACCGGGACCGGAAGGGACGGGAACGACAGATCGGCCCGGACCAGTACCTCAACCGTATTTTTTCTTATCTCGAACAGAACTCAAAGAGTGACCCGCTGCTGAACATGATCGAGGCAGAGATGACCTATATTTTTTCCAAGGCAGATCATCCCGGCGACAACCTCCGGGGCCTTTACGAACCCGTCTCCCGGGACGACGTGGAACTTGCCATCATCCACATGTATCTCGTTGTTGCAGAGATCGCGAAGATCCGGAAAATCGATACGATCTACCTCAATACTTACACATCAAAGACCGTATAATCCTGCCGGACTCACCCGGTTATGGAGATTACCCGGAGAACCTGGCTGGAAAGAAACGGTTTTTTCCCCGTTTTTCACGGGCTCAGGACGCCTTATGAACAATGAGCCCCCATACAAGAGGCAATGATTCTCGTAGACTGGCAGCTCCTCGACCGTATCGAACGGGGCCATATCAGGATCGATCCTTTCGACAAAAATCTCATACAGCCCAACTCCCTCGACATCCGGCTCGGGAACCATTTTGTCTGGTACAAGCCCGGCACAGAAGTCATCGACCCGTACGACAAGGACAGCGTTGCCGCGGATGTGGAGGAGACGCACGCTGAATCGTTCATCCTCAATCCCGGGCAGTTCGTGCTTGCCGAGACCCATGAACGCATCGAGCTTCCCGATAATATCGTAGCAACCATCGAGGGAAAATCGAGCATTGCACGGCTCGGCGTCACCCTGCACCAGACCGGCGGCTGGATCGATGCCGGTTTCCGGGGCACCATTACCCTTGAGATGTGCAACGTGAACACCCGCCCGGTGAAGATCTACGCGGAAATGCCCATCGGCCAGCTCGTCTTTTACACTACCGAGCGGGCACAGAACCCGTACTTCAAAAAGGGCGATGCCAAGTATCTCGACCAGAAACAGGCAACGCTCTCGCGGTACCATGCGAATAAAAAGAAGTGATTTTTTACTCTCCCTTCTTCAGCACGTACACGAGCACGAGAAGTGCAGCGATGGCGATTGGGATGGAGACGATGAGCGGGACGCGGCTTGTTGAGTTTTCCATCAGGAGGTCATACAAAGGACCCTTCTCTGTCATGAGGCCCGTGCCCCCGGTTCCTGAAAGACCGGCTATACCGGACCTGACCGGAGCGGTCGGAATAGTGCCGCTAATCCGGAAATCATGGGAAACATAGTAGCCCTGCTCCAGGCTGTTCCCGTACTGGTCATTGAATTCCTTTGAAGTGAATACCAGGGGATTTCCGGTCGTGACGCCATCAGCCGAGACCGTGAATTTTACATCGGGGTTTGAAGGTACCTGAACATAGATCGATCCATCAGTGTTTTCCGCCGTGGACAGGTACGGGAGGTATCCCGTTCCGGGATATTCGACCATGTACGTGTAGAACGGCACCGCATTGTTCACCCGTACGTAATGGCCCGGGATGTCCATGGTGCTCCGCCGCAGCGGCCGCTGGTAATCCGATGCCGTCCCGACAGTATAGGTATCCCTGAATGCACGGTTGACCGGAAGATCAACGAAATATTCCCCCGCGTCCCGTATCCGGTTGTTGTTGCTGTCGCGGAACGGTTCACCGAAATCATATGCCCTGTTGCCCTCATCGGTATTCCGGAAAAACCCGTGGCTTACGAACAACGAGTCAATATACCCTTTCTGCCCTGGATATTTTGTCACAAGGGCTGTGTACACCGATGCAACATCGGGATGGTACGTCCGTATCACCGGCCATAAGCCAGACCAGGGGATACTTCCGGGGTCGTCATCGGCATATCCCCGGGTATTTTCCCGGTTCTGGCTTGCTGCAATGATCCGGGCATAATTGTATTTTATTGCTGCATCTGTCCCCGGCGAAGCCGAGAGTTTCTGCAGTTCCGTTCGCATCCGGTAGTCGCAGGCTTTCATCTGCTCCGGGTTATCGTACAGGTCCCACAACACTTCGGCAGCCGCATACTCCTCGGCATTCCACATGCCCCAGGCCTGCGTGCTGTCAGCGTCAAGGTTCTGCCGCTGGGCGTATATCCCGCACTGGTTATGCCCGTAATAGTCCGAGATAACCGCCGGCATGAAAGCAGCGAACCCTTCTATCCACGAATCGCTTGTCCGGGGATTGGTATAGCCGCCATGATTGATCTCCAGGGCATTGTTGTCAGATACCCGGTCCGGCATCTTTCCGTAGATGTCCTCCATCATGTAATGGCTGAACTCGTGGTACACGATATGCCGCTGTTTGTCAAGAGTCCTGTCTGACAAGCCCAGATTCGATATCCTGTTGCCGATGACGATGATCCCGGAATTCCGCAGGTGGTACGCGGAGGGAGCATCAGCCCACATGAATACGGTGACGGGGAGGTCATGCCGGGGATCCTCTTTCAACACATCCTTATAATATTCAAGGACCTCGGCCATATGGACATACATTATTCCCTCAGGACTAACCGGGCCGTTCTCATAACCCAGTGCACGCGCTTCTTCCTCAGTCATTTCCGGACCTGTTTTTTCAAGGTCGATATCCTGCACAAGGTCTGCATCAGAATTGTAGGTAAACGACCGGGAAAATTCAACCGGTTTCCCGTCGTCCTTTCCGGTGATTTTTTTACCGCCGGCATCCCTGATCGCGAAGTAATATTTTTCCGGTGTCGCGTAGACAAGGACTACCGTAAGACCGTACTCCTTTCCTTGTTGCAGGGATACGGAAAAATTATACTTTCCCGAGGCATCGGTCCTGGTTATCTGCACAGGTTTCCCGTCAGCCATAAGGTCCACTTCAGCATACTTCAGCGGCTGCGGTGTACCGTAGGGATGACTGGTCGCGATGATCGTGCCGTGCAGCGTCTTCTCCTGCGGGGAAGGGGCGGCACCCGGGCTGAACCCGGCAAAACAGTTTATGTATTTCGGGTTCCATCCAAGGACCTTCTCTGCCAGATCCTTCGGCTCATTACCCTCCTCGAAGGTGTAGTAAGTATTCAGATCGTATGACATAAGGAACCGGCCGTTTACAGAATTGTTTGAAGGACACCCCAACGAGGAATATTTCGTTGTCGTCCCGGTTTTTGACCAAGTGAAGCCTGAAACACAGCGGGAAATACGACGACCATAGAGCGAGGCATATTGATCCGTATTGTCTTTCACCGGCTTTTCCCCGGTACCCATGTGGTAGTTATACCATTGCGAGGCGATACCCGCGTTGTTGTAGCACGAGACTTTCACTTCCACGCTGTCATACAGATAGGGGAGATGGGGGTTATCCGTCTTCACCTTTTCCGATTCGTAGTTGCACGTGAGAATTTCCATCGGGTATTCAGCGCCAGTCAGGGAGCTTGGGGAAACTGTGCTCTCCACAAGCCGCATCCCGTCGATATTGCACTGCGGGCAGTCACTTTCAGAAAAGCAGGAACCGGCATCACACGGTACCATGAACAGGCAGGCGATGACCAGAAAGAAAAACAGACCCGGGTATCTCATGTGTGATCATAATAAAACATATGCCATTAAATTTCCTGTATGCACCGGTCGCCATGACCGCAGCCAGCCGGAGGCCCGGCACCGTAACCGGATCCGTCAGGTCTTCCCTGTCAGATCGAAGCATCAACCACTATATACAACCAAAACCCATTTTATACGGATGATCCTAGCGGACCGGAGATGAATTAATGCGACTTCTTCTCATTCATTCAGATTACATCGAATACGAAGCCAAAAAGAAGACAAAGATTGCAGAGGAGTGCTCTGTCCTTTCGGACAGGGAAGAGGAGGCCCTCACCGTTTTCTGCGCCGTTGAATCGATCGATGAAGAGGACCTTGAGGGTGTAGTCCTCCAGGGTATTGAAGAGATCAAGAAGACCGCGGGACAGGTCAATGTGCAGAAGATCCTGATCTACCCGTACGCCCATCTCTCCAGCGACCTTTCCTCGCCCGGGACCGCAATATCGGTTCTCAACTCGCTGAAAGCAGGGCTCGAGACCGAAGGATTTGCCGTCAAGCGTGCGCCGTTCGGCTGGTACAAGTCCTTCAAGCTTTCGTGCAAGGGCCACCCGCTCTCCGAACTTTCCAAAACCATTATTCCCGGTGAGACAACGGTCAAGCCGGCAAAGAAGGAAGTCACGCACGACTGGTTCGTGATGACCCCGGACGGGAAGCAGCACGATTACAAGGAGTACCTCAACGACACGCCCTTTGGCTGCATGGTCAAGAAGGAGCTCGGCGTGGCAGTCCCGGTCGGCGGCGACCCGGCCCACGTGGATCTCATGCGGGGAAAAGAGCTCGTGGACTACGAGCCTGCAAGCGATGTCGGCTGCCTCCGCTGGATGCCCAAAGGCAAGATCGTCCGCGACCTTCTTGCCGATTACGTGCTCCACCTCGTCCTTGATTACGGCGGCTCACCGGTCGAGACCCCGGTCATGTACGACCTTGGCGACAAGGCAATCTGCGAGCACGCGGCAAAGTTTGGCGAGCGCCAGTACCGCTTCAAGTCCAACAACCGGGATATGATGCTCCGGTTCGCGGCCTGCTTTGGCATGTTCTCGATCATGCGGGACATGCACATCTCGCCCAACCATCTCCCGATGAAGATGTACGAGCTCTCCACTTACTCCTTCCGGCACGAGCAGAAAGGAGAGGTCATCGGGCTCAAGCGCCTCCGGTGCTTCACCATGCCCGACATGCACTCGCTCTGCCTCGACATGCCGCAGGCCCTGAAGTGTTTCGAGGAGCAGCTCGCCATGGGCTGGCAGACCGGCAGGGACTTCGAGACCGAGCTCGTGGCCGCGTTCCGGTGCACGAAGGCCTTCTATGACGAGAACGAGGCCTGGGTCAAGAAGATCGTGAAGGAATCAGACTGCCCGATGCTCATCGAGATCCTCTCTGACCGTGTCCACTACTGGGTTGCCAAGATCGACCTTGCAGCCATCGATGGCCAGAAGCGCCCGATCGAGAACCCGACCGTCCAGATCGATGTCGAGAGCTCGACCCGGTTCAACATTAAGTACCATAAGGAAGACGGCACCCCCGTTTACCCGCCCATTCTCCACTGCTCCCCTACGGGCAGTGTCGAGAGGGTCATCTGTGCAATCCTGGAGAACATCTCCACGCAGGCAGTCCCCGCACTCCCGACCTGGTTATCGCCCACGCAGGTCCGGGTCGTGCCGGTGACCGAGAAGCATATCGCGTTTGCCGAGGAACTGGTAAAGACGATCAACGCCGCCCAGATCCGGTGCGATGTTGACGACCGGAACGAGACCATGGGCAAGAAGGTCCGCGAGGCCGGCATGGACTGGGTCCCGTACGTCATTGTTGTTGGGGACGAGGAAGTTGCATCGAAGAAGCTGACCGTGACCGTCCGCAAGAAGTCGCAGCCCAACAAGCCGTTCAAGGAGCAGATGACTCCCGAGGGTCTGATTGCTGCTGTCCGGAAGGATGTTGAGGGCAAGCCGTTCCGGCCTTTATACACTCCGCGGAAGCTTTCGATGAAGGCGCGGTATATCTGAAAATTTTTTTCTGTTTTTCTGAAAACTAGATTTTGACCTACACTCTGAAGAGTGTGTATTTACGTTGCCGGTTTCAGAATTCCATTATTTGATTGATTCAGATAATGGGTCACATTTAATCCTTCCTCGCCAGGAAACCCCACTATTCCCGGATAATTTATATCAATTCTCACGACTTCAGGAAGAGATGCAATCTTTTCAACATTATTCAGGCCTACCCAAGCATCAACCATGTAGTATTCCTCATCCCTGCTATCAATTCTGGTAACAAATGTATCAACTATGTCAAGGGATGCCGGGGGCTGCAAATGAATAGTTACACTAATTTCCCCATTGTGTTCCTGAGCTGTTGATTCTGAAATATTAAAGTTCTGGCTCGCATTCTCTGGCGGAATGAAATAAGATAAAGAGCCTTGTTTTAATCCATGTTTTTTCTGGTTTTCCGAGTAATTATTCAAGAATACGTCGTCAAGATAGGGGTATATTTTTCCCAGGAGGTTTGTATTCCCATATGGCGGAATTTCATATACGGTCGCATGACCTATCTCCCTTATCTTCACAACTTCCGGTACGGACGCAACGTCCTGCAGTTCATTCAGACCAATCCATGCAACGACAATATGGGTTCTCTCATTCTTACCATCAACGCGGGTTGCGATCGGATCAATCACATCGGACGACGCAGATGGCGTCAGTGACACCTCACAGAGCAGTTCTCCACCGTGGCCCCGGGCCTGTTTTTCAGAGATATTGAATATCAGGCTTGCATTCTCGGCTGGAAAAAAGTAATAAGATACAAGGTTACTCATAGTAAAATGCCGCGAAAATTCCGGGTAATTGGGATCGATAATCTGAAGGAGTTTTACCGGAATTTTTCTTTGAGCGGGGGTCAGATTATTCAGATAAGCAACTTCACTGGCTGATAGATCAGAACTAATTGTGTACGAAACCGCCGGTACTTTTTTTTCCGGTGAAATATTTTCCGTTTCTGGCTGTGATACACACCCCGCCGCCAGCAACACCGCCACCATCACGAGCACCAGGGCAACCGCTGCATAAACAGGCCTACTCCAGCTCTCAGGATCGATAGGGCGTGCGGTCATGTGAGTGAAAAGTCTGTGCGGTGTGGTAAATAGATTGCGAAATATTTTTCATGAAAAAATTGAGGCGATGATGATTGAGGCAATTGACTGTGGATTCTTTGATTGCCGCTGTCCGTAAGGATGTTGAGGGGGAGCCGTTCCGGCCGCTGTATACGCCACGGAAGCTTTCGATGAAGGCGCGGTATCTCTAACTTTTTCCG
>JBAZHD010000009.1:0-61860 GCA_041652515.1 Methanoregula sp. | reverse complement strand
TCCTCGGCCTCCTCATCGGCTTCACGGGAGCCCTCGCCCCCGGCCCGACGCTGGTCGCCACCATCAACGCTTCCCTGAACGGTGACTGGAAGGCCGGCCTGAAAGTCTCGCTCGGCCATATCGTGATCGAGACCGCGATATTCTTCTTAATCATCCTCGGCCTCGCATCGGTTGCACAACCCTATACCACCGCAATCGCCGTCATCGGGGGCATCGCGCTCATCGTCTTCGGGATCATGACGATCTCCGACAGCAGGAGTGCAAGCCTGAACACGGCACCCACACAGGCTGCGGCAAACCCGTATATGGCCGGGCTCCTGACAAGCGCCGCCAATCCCTACTTCTGGATCTGGTGGCTCTCGGTCGGCAGTGCCCTGCTCATTTCCTCACTCGCGGGCGGGTTCCTGCTGGCAGTCGTCTTCATGATCGGCCACTGGGGAGCAGATGTCAGCTGGTACGTGTTCGTCTCCACCGGTATCGCAAAGGGCAAAACGATCCTTAAGGAAACAACGTATCACCTCATCATGGCGGCCTGCGGTGTCTTTCTTGTGATCTTCGGCCTCTGGTACCTTGTAGGCCCGTTCCTTCCGAGCTGACCGTGCATTCGATGATCATTTACTCGAAGAACCTTTCAGGTTCGTCGAAGAACTGCGTTCTTCTCCTGTCTCACCACTGATGAGGTTCGACATCCCGCATGGTTAATGTGCACAGGATCCAACACTATACCAGCACTACAGGTCGATCCTATGGCTGAAACTCCTCCTTCCCGTGACCTTAAGACCCTCGTAACGCAGTTCCGCACCAGCGAACACTGGGCAGTCTCGCTCGCCCGCGACCTCCTCTGGGTCATTGCCGTCGTCGGCTCGATCGCCCTTGCCCTCTTCCTCATCTGCGGCACCTGGCCCGCGGTCGTAACTATCGAATCGGGCAGCATGATTCCCCACATGAATATCGGGGACCTCGTGGTCGTTGTCGAGAAGGACCGGTTCGGCGCACTCCAGACATGGGATGACGGGAAGATATCCGGCTACAAAAAATTCGAAGACTACGGGGACGTGATCATTTACCGTCCGAACGGGTACACCGACATGTGGGCACAGGTCGGCCTGCTGCCGCTCTCGGGCCAGCACCCGATCATCCACCGGGCCATGACATGGGAAGAGGCAGGCGGCCCGGTCCCGTTGTACATCAACCTCGACAAAGGGTCTTTCACCCCGGCCGGCTTCCTGCCGCTCACGGTTGCCGGCACGACCGCGGACGGGTACCAGATCCTTTCGACCGGGAATGTGACGAAGCCGGCGAACTATACGATTGGTAACCGTGACCTTGTTATCACCAGTACGCAGCTGGGTAACTTTATCCTGCCCGGGGAGGTTGTTGCCAATACCACCGGATATGTCAGACCAACGAGCACAACCGCAACCCATGGCGGGTACATCACGAAGGGTGACAACAACATCTTCAGCGACCAGGGTTCCCTCAACTACAGCAATACCGGGGTTATTCAGCCGGTAAAGAAGGAATGGGTCGTGGGTAAAGCCCTCTTTGTCGTCCCGCTTGTCGGCTATCTCCCGCTCTATATCGGGCCGGTCATTGTTATCGTGATCATCCTCATGGTGCTCCACGAGCTCTGGCTCCGCAGGAGAGAGGAGAACGAAAAAGCCGCTGTAAAACCGGCCAGGAAAGGGAAGAAGCAGCGGTAAGGTGACAGCGGCCATGACAACAGTTCCAAGCCTTGTATCCGATGTGCTGGGCGGCCACCGCCTCACGGAAGCAGAAGCAGAACTCCTCCTCTCGGCACGCGGCCGGGATGTCTGGCGGGTCACCACCGCGGCAGACGAGATGCGGGAGCGCCGGACCGGGGACACCGTGACCTACGTGCGGAACCAGAACCTGCACGTGACCAACATCTGCAAGAACCGGTGCGGGTTCTGCGGGTTTGGCCGGAAGGCAACGGACGAGGGGGCATACTGCCACGACAGGACCGGAATCCAGACGCAGGCACGGCTCGCGTACGAGCGGAAGGTGACCGAGATCTGCCTGCTCTCGGGGGTCCACCCGGATTTCACGCTCGACACGTTTGTCGATATCATGCACTGGATCCATGAGGCAGCGCCGGGCGTCCACATCCATGCGTTCAGCCCGGACGAAGTCGACCATGCGGCAAGGAAGGGCCATATCCCCACCCCGGAGGTCATAGCCCGGCTCAGGGAAGAGGGGCTCGGGACGATCCAGGGGACGGCAGCCGAGATCCTTGTCGAGTCCGTCCGGAAGGTCATCTGCCCCCGCAAGGTATCCACAGCCGACTGGGTCCGGATCATCAAAGAAGCCCACAATGCCGGCCTGCGGTCAACGGCGACCATCATGTACGGGTCGTACGAGACCGCCCGCGACCAGGCAGAGCACCTCCGCATCCTGCGGGAGATCCAGGACGAGACACACGGGTTCACGGAACTCGTCACGCTCCCGTTTGTCCACACCAACACCCCACTATACCAGCAGGGCATTGCCCGGCCCGGGCCGACCGGCCGCGAAGACCTCCTGATGATCGCGGTCTCCCGGCTCTTTCTCGACAACTTCGATAACATCCAGGTTGCGTGGGGCAAGGTCGGGCTGAAGATGACCCAGCTCGCCCTCCTCTCGGGTGCCAACGACCTTGCCGGCACCATGTTCACGGACGATGTCAGCGGGGATGCCGGTGCTGCCGGGTCGGATTACCTCGACCCGAAGGACATGGAGCGGATTATATCCGATCTCGGAAGAAAACTCCGGCAACGGACAACGCTGTACGGACGGGTGTAAAAACCGGGGAAATGACCTTCCCCGGCCCGATCTGGTGAGCGCTTATACCGGTGCAACCGGTTTTTGTCCCGGGTCCCTGACCGAGAGGGCGAAGAACCCGCAGACTGCTGCGGCGATCAGGAAACTTGCCAGGAACCCGGCAGCATAGCCACCCGCGGCAATGATGATCCCGGTAACAAGGGGACCGGCAGAATGCCCGATATCCATGGTAGAGGAGAGGGCCCCCATCGATGCTCCCATCTGTTCTTTTTTCGCTATGTCCGCGGTATAGGCGCTGGTCGCAACCGTGGAGAGCGACATGCCGACCGCGAGGAGGGAACTGACGAGAATGAATTCTGCAAACGAGGATGCAGCCGGGATCGCTGCAACCGAACACCCGAGGAGGAAAAGACCGCAGAGGATCTGGATCCTTTTGTCGACCCGGTCGGCAATCCTGCCAAAGAACGGTTTTGTCAGGGCGATGATGAGTGTCTGGGCCGCGAACAGGATCCCGGCCTCGTACGCACCCATCCCGCGGGAGAGCAGGACGAGCGGCAGGAACGTCTCGAACGCCCCGAAAGCAAAGTAGGTTGCCATATCGACGAATGCCGTTGCCCGCAGCTTCCGGTTTGCGAAGAACGCAACAAAACTGCTGCGGAACGCGGAGAACGGCAGGACTTTCAGCTGCCCTGCATTCTCCCCGGGGTACATCAGGATCAGGATGAGGACCGGAAGGGCAACGACTGCTGCGGCAACGTAGACGATCCGGAAGGGAATGAGCCCGGGGTAAAAGACGAAGAAGGAGATGATAGCCCCGCCCGCCAGCGGTGCAAGGGACCTCCCGATCAGGGTGGCGGAAGAGTACCGGCCGAGCATCTCCCCGGTATTTTCCGGGAACCGTTCTGCAATCATTGCCGCAATGACCGGCCCGAGGATGGCCGTTGCCATACCGTGGAAGAACCGGACCGGGATCAGCCAGAGCGGATCGAAAACCAGGAGGTAGAGGAGGGGTGCTGTGAGGAACACCACGCCGGATGCGATGAGCAGTCTCCTCCGGCCAAGGTGATCGGAAAGGACCCCGACCGGGAACGAGAACAGGATCCCGGCAAGCGGGGATACTGCTGCAACGAGACCGATGATCACATCGCCGGCACCCAGGGCCTGCGAGAAGAGCGGGAGTACCGGGTTCTTCGAGAGCGTGGTTGAGAAGATTGCAAAAAAACCGATCAGGGAGAGGATATACATCGACCGGCGATCTGGTGTTATGGAACGGGTTCCGGTCATGATTCCTGCCTGTACGGGATAGTTCTAAGCACGATCTCTTAAAAGGTGATTACCTGACCTGCTGCCCGTGCTGTTGTGACGGGTTGGGTCGCCTGTGAGCGTCCAACAGCGAATGGCCTTACCGCTTCCACAGCATCGCGAGCCCGTTGTCGATGATCCCGTCGTTCGACATGCCGGACTCCCCGGACTCGATCAGGGAGAGGATCCCGCTCATGATCTGGTACAGCATCGTGCCGTGGAACTCGAACGGAAGGTCCGGCAGGAGGCCCTCGCGGATCGCTGCCTGCATCAGCCCCTCCATCCAGGAGAATTCCACGTAGATCTCCTGCCGCACGTCCTCGCCGATTCCCGGGTAGTTGTAGCACTGGTCGATGAACCGGACCTTGAGCGGGTTTTCCACTCCCCAGAGGATGAAACCGCGGATGGCCTTCTCGATGCGCTGCTTTGTTGGCAGGGACGGGTCGGCATTGCTCCGGATCGCCCCGGCCATCTCCTTCTTGATCGAGAGGTAAAGGGCTCCGACCAGCTTGTCCTTATCCGGGAAATAATGGAAGAGTGTGCCGGTCGATACGCCGGCTTCCCTGCTGATCCGGGAAGTCGGGGTTGCATCGACCCCATACTGCGTGAAGAGCCGGAGGGCCGTTGCAAGGATTTTTTCACGATTGCCGGACGCGGGCTCTGGTGCAGCCGCCGGAGTCCTGCCGGCGGGCTTTTGTCCCGCTGTCCCGGTCTTCTTTGACCTGATGACCACGGCCTTTTTTTGATCCTTCCGCTGCGTTGTCACTCCTTTACCTCTTTGGGGAACATCATCCGGACGATCGGCATCATGAGCTTTGTCCGGAGACCGCCGAGGGTCCGGTTCACGTTCTTCAGTTCATCAGGGATCGCGATATGCTGGGGGCAGGCCTTCGCGCACTTCCCGCACTGATGACAGAGAGAGGCGTCCGCCCGGGCGGGCATTAATCCCCCCATCAGCATCGCACCGTACATCCCGCGGGTGAGGAATCTGTTCGCGCCGATGTGGTAATCGTTGTAGATCGAGAAGCACATCGGGATGTTCACGCCGAACGGGCAGGGCATGCAGTAGGCGCAGCCGGTGCAGCCGACCTTTACGAGCCCGCGGTACGTATCGACAACCCCGGCGATGGTGGCAAGCTCGGCTTCGGACATGGCATTCGGGAATGCCGTCTGGCAGGCCTTGATGTTCTCTGCAATGTGGTTCTCGTCGTTCATGCCGGAGAGGACGACTGTCACTTCGGGATGGTTCCAGACCCAGCGGAGCGCCCACTCGGCCGGGGAGCGCTTCAGGGATGAGCGGTCGTACACCTGCTGCACCGCTGCCGGGAGGTTTGCCGCCAGCATCCCGCCACGGAGGGGCTCCATGACCATGACCGCGATATTCTTCGAGGCCGCGTACTGCAGCCCTTCGGTCCCGGCCTGGTTTGTCTCGTCGAGGAAGTTGTACTGGATCTGGCAGAAGGTCCAGTCATAGGCATCGATGATCTCTTTGAACGCCTTCCGGTCCCCGTGAAACGAGAACCCGGCGTTCCGGATCCTGCCGTCTGCCTTTGCTTTGTCCAGGAAGTCCAGCACACCGAGATCGTACAGCTGCTTCCACTGGTTGCCCTCGATCCCGTGCAGGAGATAGTAGTCGATGTGATCGGTTTTGAGTTTCTTCAGCTGGATCCCGAGGATCCGGTCCATGTCTTCCCGCGTGTTCACGTTTCGCGGCGGGAGCTTCGTTGCGAGCTTCACCTTCTCCCGGTACCCGTCCTGCAGGCACCGGCCGAGGAATCGTTCGCTCTCGCCGCCATGGTACGGCACCGCGGTGTCAATGTAATTGATACCCGCGTCGATCGCCGAGCGTATCTGTTTCATTGCGCGTTCCTCGTCGATACTCATACGTTTTGTCGGCAGGCGCATGGCACCAAAACCGAGTGCCGAGAGTTTGTCGCCGTTTTTCGGTACAGTCCGGTATTGCATCATCGTCATTGTTATTCACCTGTAACGTGTGTCATTTCAGAACCCCTCCGGGTCCACGGCGTCCCAGCGGATCTTTGCCTGCTGGAAGAACAGCCATGACGGGACGGCGAGGATGACCGACCCGAAGGCATAGTATGGGTTGATGAACGAGACCGTGGAGAAGATCGTGATCGCGACACCCACGAGGATGAGGTACTCGAAGAGCACCTTAACGTCATACACCAGAACGTTGGGGGAGAGACCGCAGAGCCACGCCATGATGCTCACAGCATAGAACGAGACCGCGAGACCGAGCACGACCGCGGGGATCATGTACGCGGCCTCGCCCGCAAGGACCGCCACCACCGCGATGAAGACAGCTGGTATAACCTGGAGGAGGGTAAACGTGGTGAGCTTGCTCTCGATCAGCGTGCTGACGGCTACGGGCAGGCAGGCGTACGGCCCGAAGTTGTCGAACATGGTTACCCACGTGTACATGGTCGAGGCGATCACGCCCGTGGTGACGGCATACAGGAAGAGCAGGGCGTGGGGCGGGAAGAACTGGCTCATTAACGAGAGGAAGAACCAGATCACCCCCAGGGGGACGATGAACGAGAAGAGGGTCTGGCCGATCATGCTCCCGCTCCGGTACAGGTCGATGGTGTCCTTGGTGGCGAGCGGGGGATTGGGCAAAAACGAGAGGCGCTGCAGCCACGGGGTGAAGATGTCCCTGTGCTTCTTCTCCGATCCGACCGATTCCGGGTTGAAGAGCCAGAGCGAGACGATGAAGAGGTAGGCGAGCACGATGCAGGAGGCGAGGAGATTTGTCCACGAGAACTCGTCATGCAGCAGCAGCGGCGGGAAGAAGATCGCCGGGTTATTGCCGGATACGAGGATCCCGCCAAAACCGATGCCGAGAAGGAGGAGGAATACCCAGAAGACGGGTTTTGACCATGCGAACACCGTCGAGAGGAAGAAGATCCCGCAGAGGCCGAAGAGGAACGAGAGCGTCAGGGTGAGGAGCAGGAAGAGGGGGGAAGCAAGCGGAATGCCGAGGAATGGCGCTGCGAGGATGTACCCGAACGCAAACGGGAAGACCCAGAGGAAGAAGTAATAGACGGTGTCCTTGACCACGAAGTTTGCGAAGATGTTCCGCTCAGAGAGCGGGAGGCTCCGTGCCGAATACGCGAGCAGGCTTGCCTGCCCGAACCGCCGGTTCATCATCTCGTTGCCCATCATCCCGAACCCGCCGACCATGAGCCCGAGCATCAGGTACATTGCGTGGACGATGATCGCGAGGTTGCCGAGCGGGAGCGTCCGTTTCACGACCGGGATCAAAAACGAGCCCATGAACGCGATGCCGAAGATCAGGAACGGGAAGAGGGCAAAGGAGAGGCTGCCAAACATCGTGGAATGGATCCGCCACTCCTCTTTTACCATCGCCACAAAGAGATCAAACATGGCGACCCTTCCCGACGAGCGAGAGGAAGAACGCCGGCAGGTGTTCGCCCCGCGATTTCAGGTCGGCAACAGGCCCGGTGTGGAGGAGCTTTCCCTTGTGGAGGATCGCAAACTCCGAGCAGATCTCCTCGGCCACTTCGAGGATATGGGTCGAGATGAAGATCGTATTGCCCTTCTTTGCATAACCGGCGAGATAGTCCTTGACCAGGTCCTGCATGATCGGGTCGAAGTTAACGAGCGGTTCATCAATGAGCGCCAGTGCCGGCTCGTGGATGAACGCCTGCGTGAACATCAGTTTCTGCCGGGTGCCCCTTGACAGGTCCTTGCAAAGTACGTCCTTCTTGTCGCCAAAGTCAAGGAAATCGAACCACCAGTCCGCTTTCTTATCGATGTCCGGGATCTTCCGGACCGCGGCAACGAACTTCAGGTATTCCAGGGAGGTGAGGAAGCTCGGCGGGGTCTCCTGCTCGGGGATGATCCCCACCCGCTCGCGGATCCCGACCGGGTCCGCGGTCACATCGATACCGAGCACGGTGGCCGTGCCGCCGGTCGGCCGGGTCTGCCCGGTCAGCATCTTGATCATCGTGGTCTTGCCGGACCCGTTGGGGCCCAGCAGGCCGAAGAGCGCCCCCTGCTCCACCGCAAGGGTCACGTTGTTCACGGCCTGTACCTCGCCGTACGATTTCGATAAGTCGCGTGCTTCGATTACCTTCGTCATTTGCGTATGTCCCTGCCCGACCGGTTGGTCTAGACTGACTAGTCGGTTTGTTGCGGGAGGGGATAAAGGTGAGGGTAAGTGGGGGGCAATATCCTGTTCACAAACATCTGGCCGTTTTTAACCAGGTAATGCGGGGGCATCGCAATGCGTTCCCGCCCCCAATGGGGGCAGGGCCGGCGCAAGGGGGGGGCGATCTTCTACGGGAATTCAGGAAATTGATATTTCAGCCCGCTGCTTCAGAGCTGCTCCCGGCCCTTTTGCGCATCGTTCTTGTGCCGGTTCTCGAACCATGCGGTGATCTGCCCCATGACCGAGAGCACTGCCGGCATGATGAAGATCGCGCCCAGCAGGGAGAATGCCACGGCAATCAGGGTGGTGACACCGAAGTTGCTGATGATCGGGAAAGTTGCAAGGCAGAGCGCCGAGAACCCGAAGAACGTGGCAAGGCCGGAGACCGTGATGGCGGTCCCGATCTTGTTCACGCTCTCCTGGATAGCGGCAATCGGGTCGTGCAGCCGCTCCTGTTCCTCGGAATACCGCTCCATGACCAGGATGGTGTACTCGGCAGCAACACCGATGGTCATCGACCCCAGCGTTGCAGTCAGCGGCGAATATTCGATGCCCATGACATACATGGCCACCGCATTCCAGCCCACCACGAAGATTATCGGGATGATCGGGGAGACTGCATGGAAGTGCCGGTAGACGAGGATGAGGAAGACAAAGACAAAGATGAACCCGAGGATGTTCATCTGCTCCTTCGATTCGGCCATTGAGCCGAGGAGCGTGGTATACATCTCAAAACTCCCGGTGGCCTGTATCGTGATCCCGACGGGGGGTTCGACAAACCCGATATCGCTCACCATCTGATCTTTCAGGTCCCTCATCCGGGTCATCGACAGGTCTTCGGTACTGAACCGGATGATCCCGGAGAGCGAGCTGGCAAGATAAGACTCCTTTGTATCCGTGGGAATTTTTGCGAGGACGGCATCAAGCTGCGCCTGGGTCTCCGGCATCACGCCGCCATTATACTGGAGGACGTACGTAACGATACTTGTGGCTCCCGTGATCTCCGCGTGGCGCGATACTTCATACTCCTGGAACTTTTTCATCCAGGTCATCGTATCGAGATCGGTTATCCGGGATCCCTGCACCATGAAATCGGCGGTGCTGGTGGCACCCAGGACACGGGTGACTTTTTCCATGTTGATCTTGGCCGGCATATCCGAAGGGACAAAGGTATTCTCATCGGACGAGACCGGGATGGTCGGGTCGATCGTGAACCCGACGAAGGCGATAAGGCCGGCCACGAGCAGGACCGGGATCGGGTTCTTCGCGATCTTCATTGATACGCTGGTCAGGAACTGGCCGTAGGAAAAGCCGCTCTTCTTTTTCTTCTCTTTCCCGATTATAGTGTCGCAGGCATCCGTCCCCACGGCATAGCATTCGCCGGTCTGCGGCTTGGGCTGGTACTTCAGGAGGATGGCGAGGGTGGGCATGCCGATACACGAGATCCAGAAGCAGCAGTTGATGCCGATGATGGAGACCAGACCGAACGAACGGATCATCGGGAGAGACGAGACGAACATTGCCAGGAATCCCATGCTGGTCGCGAGCATCGCGTACATAACAGCCGGACCGGTACGGGTTACGGTCATGAAGACCGCGTTCTCGATTGACCCCTTCCGGATCTCTTCGTCGAACCGGGCATGGAACTGGATCGCATAATCGATCCCCAGGCCAATCAGGACCGGGAACGCCCCGATCACCGCCATGTTCAGCTGGATGCCGGCAAGGCCCATCAGGCCGAGGGAGGTGATGAGGCCAATCGCAACCAGCAGGACCGGCATGAAGCGGTAGCGGACATAGGAGAAGAGGATCCCCATCGTGATGATCATCAGGACGAGCGCCCCGCCGATGAGGATCCCCATGTTGCTGGATAATCCCTCGCTCATCTGCTTGCTGAACGCCGGGGTACCGGAGATCTCGACTTTCACGCCGGCGGGGGCATCGGTGGTCGCCACAACCGAATCCACGTTTGCGAGCACGGCTTTCTGGACCGTATCCGATAATCCCGGCGTGAGCGAGATCTGGACCATGGTCAGCACGTTGGAGGGTGCAATCTTGTTGCGGGTGGCCTCCGGCAGGGAACTGATGATCCGGTCCGTTTCCGCCTGGGAAGTGGGAAGTGTCCCGCCGTTATAGGCTTTCAGCACGTCAACAACAGAGAGCGTGCTCTCGATATTCTGCTGTTGCCCGATCTGTTTTTCAAGATTTTCGATATATGCCAGTACTTCTGCACTTGACGGGTCAGCAGTCTCAATGATGAGGATAACCGTTGAATCCGATCCATACTCCTTTACGTATTTCGCATGGAGGGCGCCGGCGGGAGTGTCCTTGTCCACGTAGGTCTCCCACCCCGTCTGCATGGTCAGCAGGGTCATACCGTAGAAACCAATGCAGAAGAGGGCAATGATCAGGCAGGCGACCACCTTCGGTCTCCTGACGATTGTGTTTGCTATACCTTCAAAGATCTGCTGGATCATGGAACCCTCACCGGCTCTTGTTCTTCTGCTGATACACAAAGAATGCGGCACCGAGGATAAGGACCGCAATGATGCCAACGATAACCAAGGGAGAGATGCCTCCTGCTGACGGGACGATGTTCAGCTGCACCGGAACGGGATCCGATGCGATGCTGATACCGGTCGCGTCACGGTACCGGATGGTACTGTCGAAGGTCTGCTCTCCCGTGTCTGCGCCCTGATCTGCAAGGAGGACGAACGTGGCTGTCGCCGTTTCACCGGGTGCAATGTCCCCGAGGAATGCATTATTGTCGCTTGCAGAGACCGGGGCGTGGGGAGTAATCCTTGCCGATGCATCATAGACCGTTACCTTCCCGTTATTCCGGTAGATGACATCAATGGTGCTCTCCGACCCGCGGGGGATTTCCGGCACTGAGGAGACGATAGTGAACGCAGGCTGTTCATTCACGGGAACACCGATGGTGGTTTTCGCAGAGGTCACAACTGTCCCTTCGCGGTTCATGTAGGAGACGGCAAGGTCAACGGGGTAGGTCTGGTTCGTCGCATCGTTTGACACCGATACCTTGTACCGGCAGGTTATCGTGTCCCCGCTCCTGAAATCCCCGACGAACATGGTGCTGTCAACCGGGATGATCGGGCTCTGCCCGTTCCTGAGCAGTTTCACGGATGCCAGGGTACCGTTTTCCGGCCCGATGTTCCTAATCTTCAGGTTCAGGTAACCATCGGATCCGACGGTCAGCTGTTCCGGTACTGCCTCGATCACCTGTGCTTTCACGTGGGGCTGCATCCTGATCGTGATGGGGAGGGTCTCTTCTGCCTCATTGTAATCGTACTCGAACATATCGGCCCGTTCCTGGACGATGACCTTAAGGTACCTGTACTGGATGGTCAGGGGGAGCTGGTATTCCCCGGCCGTTGCATTTGCAGAGATTTTTATTTTATACTGGACGGGGACTGTTACCCCGCCAGGGATATCGCCAACCATCTGCGGGTCGGTCCTGACCGTAACATTATCGCCCGCGGAGGCAAGGCCGATCGTGGCGGTTTTTGCCGTGTTCTGCTGGTCTTCCGGCTGGATTGTCCCCATCATGACCTGTTTAAAGGAATCGAGACCGGTGTTTTTTACCAGGATCGTGATGGTCGTATCCTCGCCCGGCACAAACTCGTTGTCACCGCTTACCATTGCGGTAAATGCGGGGCCGCTCCCGAGGTGCTGCGTTACTGCTGACGCGGGTGCCAGGATAAGGACACTGCACGCGAGCAGGGTAAAAATAACCATTGCGGTCCCGGTAAATCCGGGACAACTCGAAGGGGTCATGTAAGACCTCTCACGCGTTCCCGCGTTTACGATAGAGTGCGTAACCTGCCCCGATGATAATGAGTGCAATGACTGCAAGCAGGATCGGGTTACCCAGTATTCCTGCAACAAGACCGGCATCTTTGGTCACGGTAACGCTGAGCTTGATCGGATCCGAGATGACCTGGTTATCGAATGCGTCATTGTAGCGGATCTCGGAGTCAATACCGTATTTCTTCAGGGTCGCCTTGCTGTCTGCCGTGACCAGGAATGCTGCTTCCTTTGTCTCGCCGGGTCCGACATCCCCGAGATAGGCCGTGTCATCATTGCTGCTGAACGGGTCCACCATGCTCAGGCGGGCCTGTGCCTCATTGGCAGTTGCATCGCCGGTATTCTTGTACTGGACCCTGATGGTCTTCTTCTGGCCCGGGCTTATCGTTTCGGATTCTGACACGATGACAAACTTAGTCTTCCCGCCAACCGGAACCCCGATTGTTTCGATATCCGATGATATGGTATCCCCGTCACTGTTCTCGTATTTTACAAAGACATCGAGAGGATAGGTCTGGGCTTCTGCAGTGTCAGATATCGATGCCCTGAAGACTGCCGTTGCAGTCCCGCCGGCAGGGAAGTCCCCGATATAGGCATTACCTTCTGTCGGGACTACCGGGCTCCCGTCGTTCCGGGCAATAGTCAGGATCGCTTTTTTCCCGTCTTCATGGCCGACATTTTTTACCGTGAGCGTGATTGCCCCCTCAGTACCGGCATTCACCGCGTCGAATTTGGTGGAGACAACACTGACCTGGACATCGGGTTTAACCTGGACCGTGAACTCGAACGTCTCTTCCTTTGACTTGTAGAAGTTCTGGACGGTATCGACACCATACTGTTCTGCAAATTGCAGGTAGGTATAGTTCACCTTCACGGGAAGGTAGTAGGTACCTGCAGGAGTATCTGAAGGGATCCTGACCGTGAATTTACCGGTCGCCGTGCTGCTGGCCTTGAGGTCGCCAAGCATCTGGGGATCGGTCTTGATGATGAACGGCGAATTGCCGGGTTCGAGCGTTACGGTCAGGAACTTGGCAGTGTTGGGAAGGTCATCGCGATCCACGATACCTGTTTTGACGAATTTGTACTGGTTCAGTCCGCTGTTTTCAACAACGACGGCAATCTGGACTTCCTGTCCCGGGGAATATTCATTGGTTCCCCCGAGGTACGCGGAAAGTTCGGGGCTCCCGGACATATACTGCTCTCCTGCACTGGCAGGGGTTGCAATGATAAGGAGTGCCGCAATACCGATGAGAATAACCGGCCACAACAGGTTGTTTCCCCGTTCCTGTCTGAGCGGGTAGCTACCTGATCCGGTATTTTTGGTTAATGGGTTAATTTTCAGGATCTGCATAGATATTCCACGTGTCTGTGAATTGTTGTCATCTAGGTTGGAGATTATCACATAAGAACATTTGCTCTATTGGTTATACACAAAGATTATAGATATCGCCAGTCTGCCAGGGTCCCGGAACGCATCCGGGCATTGGACACCAGATGAAAAAGAGAACAGGGCATCCGGTTTTAGGAAAAATCAGTGGAGCAGGTCCTGGAGTGCATCGATTCGCTCGCGCAGGGTTTTTTCCCGCTCGGCAAAATCCGTGATATCCGATATGGTGATGTAGTAGCTGATGATATTCCCGCGCTCTGCAGCGGTGATCTTGCCGTGGATATAGCGGCGCACACCATCATTGCGCCGGATCCAGATCCTGAATTCGCACGGCTCCGGAGAGTCCGGTTGGACATTCCGGAAGAGTTCCTCGATCCCGCACTTAACCGTTGGCGGGATGATCCCGGAATCGGCGATCGCCTGGAGATCGTCAGTCTGCAGGGTCCCGTGGATCCCTTTTTCTGCAATCTCATCGGTGGTATACCCGGTGATCTCCTTGATACGGCGGTTTGAGAAGACAATTTTTTCATTTTCAACGATGATAAGCCCGTCCTGGATATTATCGGCCATCATCCGGAACCGCTCCTCGCTCTCCGCGATGCGGGCTTCCTGGGCCCTGAGTTCCGTCATGTCCGTGAAGACGATGAAATTATAAAACCGGTCATGGTGCCGTACTCCGCTGATACGGGAATAGACAAAACGCCGGTCCCCGTCCTTGCGGATGATGCAGGTCTGGAGACCGCGGGGCTTGTCGGGAGAGGCCTCAAGAGTCTTTGCGTGTTCTTCAGCTTTCTTCCGGTACTCAGGCGCGATAATCGCAATGGGTTTCATTGCCCACAACTCTTTGAGGGAATACCCGGTGATCTCGGCTATCCGCTTGTTGGCATAGATAGTCTTGCCATTCTCCAGGATGACGAGACCATCCTGGATATTGTCGGCCATCATCCGGAACCGCTCCTCGCTGTCCCGTATTTCTTTTTCTGCGAGAATGTGTTCCGTTACATCTTCGAGGACTACGGTGATCCCTTTTCTTCCGTCTTCAAAAACAGAGGGAACGCATTTCTGGTGGAAGATCCGCTCCCCCTTGCCTTTGATCGGGAACGTGACCGTGATCTCATTCTCTCCCCCTTTGGCTGCGATACTCTCGAGCAGCTCGTGGACATCCACTTCGGGCGACTGCAGGAATGAGAGGGTCTTCCCGAGCGTATCCTTGCGGGAGAGTTGCAGGAGATTTAAGAAATTGTCATTGATATCGATGATCCGCTGCGTATCGTCAAGCACCATGATCAGTTCTTTTGAATAGCTGAGCATGGCCGAGAGCGGGACCCTTTGCGAGATCGTATACACCTTCGCCATGCCAAACGTCCGCATGTCGACCTGGCCGGAGATGAGCAGGATATCAAGGTACCTCCCAACCGTGTTCTTGTTCTTTTTTAATGCCTTTGAGATATCGGTTACACTCATCCCTTCAGGATTTTTCTTGAGAAGATCCTTTATTGCAACGAGTTCCTGCTGGTAATCCTGCATCATGATTGAGTCTGGCCACGAATCCGTTCAGGCGGTATGAACGATTATCGCGTGTTAATACAGATATGTATCATCATTATTTATAACCGATGGAGCAATGATTTAAATATAATGTGACGAAAAAAAGCCATAAAAATTGCAGGTACTCGGATGAGGCACTCCGGAAACGGACCGAAAAAGAAGATTGATTCCAAAAAAGAATGGGAAATAACCGATTTCCGGTTTATCCGAAAAACGGGATCAGAGCAGTTCCAGCGCTTCTTTGCCGGTCATGCCGGTCCTGATCCCGCGCCCGAATGCCGAACGGTTGGCTTCCTTGACAATCCCCGTGAGGATATCACTGGTGTCCACGATGGACGGCCCCATCGAGGGCCGGACTTTTGCTGCCGGGTAGCTGAACGAGTCGAGCGCTGCAACATCGAATACCCCGCACCCCACCATGCCCACATCGGTCTTGACTGCAACAAGGTTCGCCGGGCCCAGCGGAATAATAAACCCGTCTGCTTTTTTCCGTGACAATCGTACTTCGATATACTCCATAGCGTTCCTGCTGGAATGGTTGACGTGGAGGGATAAGAATCATGCGCCGCGAATAACGATAGATTTACTTCTCCTCATGCGCTACACTGGACAACAGAACGCGGGTGAAACGTGGACAGGAAACTTTCGGTACTTCTGGATGACGTGAAAGGGGGCCACCGGCTCAATGGGAAAGAGGCACTTGCACTCTTTAAAACCCGCGACCGGCAGGTCTGGGAGATTGCCACGGCCGCAGACGAGGTGCGCGAGGAGCGGGCCGGCAATGCGATCACGTATGTCCGGAACCAGAACATCAACGTCACCAACCTCTGTGTGAATGCCTGCGGGTTCTGCGGATACTCGAAGAAGCCCGGCGATGAGGGGATCTATTTCCACGACAGGGCGGCAATACAGAAGAAAGTGGCACTTGCACGGAAACGGAAGGTCACGGAGATCTGCACCGTCAGCGGCCTCCACCCGGACTTCACCGCACAGTCTTATACCGACGTGTACCGCTGGATCCATGAGGCAGCACCAGGCATCCACCTCCACGCGAGCAACCCGATGGAAGTTGCGTATGCAGCCAGAAAAAGCAAAATGAGCACGGTTGAGGTGATCGAGGCGATGAAAGAGGCCGGCCTCAACTCGATGTGCGGGACGGCAGCGGAGATCCTGGTGGATTCGGTCCGGCAGAAGATCTGCAAAGAGAAGATCCCGACAAAGGAGTGGATCCGTATCATCACCGAGGCCCACGGTCTCGGGGTCCCGAGCACCGCTACGATCATGTACGGCCACTGCGAAACGGACAATGATCGCGTTAAACATCTCGGTATCCTGCGGGACATCCAGGACGAGACCAGCGGGTTTACCGAGTTTGTCCCCCTCTCCTTCATCCACATGAACACCCCGATCTTCTGGGCGGGAAAGGCCCGGGCAGGCGCAACCGGCCGGGAGGACCTGCTGATGGTTGCCATCGGGAGACTCTTCCTCGATAATTTTAAAAATATCCAGGTCTCGTGGGTGAAAGAGGGGATCAAGATGGCCCAGCTCAGCCTGATCGCGGGGGCAAACGACCTCGGGGGCACGGTATTCGAGGAGAGCATCTCCAAGGGTGCTGGCGCCACCAACACGGATTACCTCGACCCGGCCGAGATGGAGCGGGTTGCAACAGATCTCGGGCGGACGCTCCGGTGCCGCACAACGTTGTACGAGCTGGTGTGAGCAGGACGCCGGGAAGGTACAATGCGACGCAAAGACCGCGAGATTACGGACCGGATTGATATGGAGGCGGTCATCAACGGGGCCATGGTGTGCCGGATCGGCCTCGCTGACGGGGGCGAACCGTACGTTGTCCCCGTCTGTTTCGGGTATGAGAACGGATCGGTCTATATCCACTCGGCACGGCAGGGAAAGAAGATCGAAATGCTGGAAACGAATCCCCGCTGCTGCTTCGAAGTGGACACCTGTGACCATGTCATCAGGAGCGACAAGCCATGCTCATGGGAGATGCGGTACCGGAGCGTGATCGGGTACGGCAGGGCTGAAATCCTCAAAGACTCCGAAGAGAAGCGGCACGGGCTCTCCTGCATCATGCGCCACTATGACAGCGGCACCCACGAATTTTCAGAAAGCGATCTCGCTGCAGTCACGGTCATCCGGATTACGATCGAATCCATGACCGGAAAAAAGCATGGCTGACAGGGTTGTCCCGCCTCAGCTGGTATCGCGTTTAACAAGCCTGATGATCTTGTCGCCCATCTTCTCTGCTTTTTTTATGGCGTCGGCATCGTTGAGAACATCGCCCTCGTGATACCCGGTACCCTTGACACAGCCCAGCGAGGCGAACTCGTGGCTGGAGAGGAAACCCTCGATGGTCTGGATCGTACGGACAGCGCCCTTGTTGGCATGCACGGCAACCGCCACGCCCTTCCTGCCGGCGAGTTTCCGGTCATGGTACAGCGAGTAGGTCCGGTCAATGAAGTTCTTCAGCTGGCCGCTGACATCGTAATAATAGGTGGGCGACCCGATCACGAGCACGTCGCAGTCCAGCACTTTTTTCACAATAGCGTCCCAGTCGTCGGTCTTGTTGATGCACCACTTCTCCTTCTTGCACTTCTCGCATCCGAGACAGGGCATGATCTTCTTGCCAGCGAGCGATACGAACTCGGTCTTGATCCCCGCGTCCTTGCAGCGCTCAAGGATGACCTTGATAAGTTGTGCCGTATTGCCTTCTTTACGCATGCTACCGGATAACCCCAGCACTTTCATAGATATCCCTTACTGCATTACCGGGTCATGAGGGTTTTGGTGCAGGCAGTAAGACCAAGGGACCGGACGGCGGTTTCCACTTCCCTGAGCGGATTCCTGCGCCGGTAAAAAAGGTGCGAGATGCAGTCGCAGTCGCTGCAGCCGAATGCGGGGACTGTCTCCCCGCCAAGGGCTTCTGCGAGCCGGCACTCCAGCCGCTCCTCCGTCAGTGCATGGACCGTGTACCGGAGAGGGAACGAGGGGTTTGTCGAGAGATAATCCACGTGCCATTTCGGGCGCTTGTCCCTGTTCCGGGACAGGGCGATGTGCCTTCCGAGCCGGGCAAGCCCCCCGCTGCCGAGTGCCGAGCCCACGTAAATATGCCAGCCCCGCAAAAACGCGATCTCTCCCAGCGCCCCGACCCGGACCGTGCAGGACGGGTTGCTGAAAATCAGACAGTAGATGCCCTTATCCATACCCGCTCTTCATCAGCCCGACTGCCGCCGCAATGGACCGGCTGCCATTCTCTTCCGTAGGCTCTCCGTGGCCTGCGAACAGCCCTTCAACATCCAGTGCCGAGAGCCGTTCGAGCGACCGGGCGAGCTCGGCCCTGCTCCCGCCGGGGAAATCATAGCGCCCGAAGTAGCCGTCCGCAAAGACCGTGTCACCGGAGAAGAGCAGCCGGTCCTTCTCCGAGTACAGGCAGATGCAGCCCGGCGTGTGGCCGGGAGTATGGATTACGGTAAAGTCCCCAACTGAATCGCCGTCTGCCAGCGTGATGTCGGGGAGGATTCCCGGCGAGCGGGCCCCGAACTGCATGGCGAGACTGTGGACGTCGTCGACAAGCCCCCGGGCATCGGCTTTGTGGATGGCGACATTCGCCCTGCACATATGCGCGATCTCCTTTATCCGGGCGATATGGTCGAAGTGGCAGTGGGTGAGGACTATCGTCTCTATCTGCTCCTTGTACGGGGCAACTACCATCGGCATGACCCCCGCGTCCACGAGGATGTCTCCAACAACCCAGGCGTTCGCCCACGGATCGCCGCTGTACAGCCATTCGACCTGCATGTACAATAATAAGGGCTCAGGACAGATGTTTCTTATGGATTTGCTCATCCGCAGGTGCAAAAAGGGGCTCCCCCGGGAACTGGGGGCCCTGGCACGGGCTGAGGGAATGGAACCGGACGTGCTTGCCCGGCGGATAGTGGAAGGAAGGGTTGTTGTCCCGAAGAACCCGGCCCGGAAACACGGGCTCTGTGCAATCGGCGAGGGCTGCACGGTCAAGATTAACGTGAACATCGGGACATCGGGCAGCCGGTGCGATCCCGCCCTTGAAGAGAAGAAGGCAAAGGCAGCGCTCGCAAACGGTGCCGATGCGCTGATGGACCTCTCGACCGGCGGGGACCTTGTGGCGATCCGGAAGAAGATCCTCAAACTCGATACCACGGTCGGGACCGTGCCGATATACGAGGCGGTCCGGAGAGCGGGGAATGCAGCGGATGTAACTCCCGACCTGCTCTTTAAGGTCATCCGCGAGCACTGCAAACAGGGTGTGGATTTCCTCACCCTCCACTGCGGCGTGAACCGGCAGGCGCTCGATGCCCTCAAAGCCGATCCCCGGCTAATGGGCGTGGTGAGCCGGGGTGGGTCGTTCCACTGCGCCATGATGATGCAGCGGGACGAGGAAAACCCGCTCTATGCAGAGTACGACTACCTGCTGGAGATCCTGGCAGAGCACGACGTCACAATCAGCCTCGGCGACGGGATGCGCCCCGGCTGCCTCCAGGACGCGGAGAAGCTGGCAAAGTCCGTGGAGTACATGACGCTCGGCACGCTCGCGAAGCGGGCGCAGGAAGCCTGTGTCCAGCGGATGATCGAGGGCCCGGGCCACATGCCCCTTGACCAGGTGGGTTACAACGTGCGGATGATCAAGGAAGTCACCGACCATGCCCCGCTCTACCTCCTCGGCCCGCTCGTCACCGATATCGCGCCGGGCTACGACCACGTGGTTGCCGCCATCGGCGGGGCAGCAGCCTGCCTGAACGGCGCCGACTTCCTCTGCATGGTCTCTCCCAGCGAGCATCTGGCGCTGCCGGATGTCGCGGATATCATCGAGGGGACCCGGGTCGCAAAGATCGCGGCCCATGTCGGGGACACCGTCCGGAAGCCCGAGGGCTGGCGGATGGACCGCGAGGTTAAGATGGCGGAGGCCCGGCACGAGCTTGACTGGGACGGGCAGTTCCGGCTGGCACTCTACGGGGAGCACGCCCGGAAGATCCACGAGCGGGACGGGGAGACGGAGACGTGCTCGATGTGCGGGGATCTTTGCGCTGTGAAGATGGTGAACGAGCTGTTCGGGACGAAAGGGAAGAAGAAAGGCAGGATAAAAAAGCCCTGAATTTCAGGAATCAGCACGACATTCTTTGATTCAGATTCATTATCGAATCAATCCCATTGTGTTCAATAAAGAGGCTGAAATCCAAGCATCATTTTTCCCCGTATCCCACCCTCACCTGATATCTGATCAGCACAGAGGTAGTAACAATACGCATTGCATTGTACGCTTGTGACAATGACGGACATACGTTGTAATAATAACGCGGTCCCTCGCGTTGCCAGGAGTCCGGATTAACCCTTCCGGCGGGGTCTGTGCTCGCTTCAGACGTCAGGCTACCTGCTTGGATTTCAGGCTTTTAATTCGGTTCTCCAGTTGGCCTCCTGAATTTTTGTGTCCAGTTCCCTGTGTTTTCTGGCAAGATCGTCTGCCTGTTTTTGCAACGTGGCAATATTCACGGTACTCCTGAATTTCACTTCGGATTTCGTATACCGGTCCTGAGTGACAACGGCCGCTCCTGCCAGCTGCCTGTAGAGTGAATGGTTCATCCTGAGAATGTCCCGGACGGCAATGGCATCGGAAATTGAAATGTCACCATCCAGTTTCGTTTGCGAATTTGTGGCATTAATATGCTGGATCAGACCCTGGAGTTCTGCAGAAATCGCTTCGACTTCTTTTAATAATTTCTCGGGTTCCTCAGCAGGTTTTTCACCATCCTGAACTTTTGCATTTTGTATCAGGCGTTGCTGAATCTGGGAATATCGTGTCTGAAGATCAGCTCTGAGTATCAAGGCTTCTGCCAGTTTCATGGATAATCGTCAATACTTTTTGCGTCTTATGAATTTAAGGTTGTATATTTGATGTGGACAATATAACCGGGGCGTTATTGATGAGCAAAACTCAGCAAAATCCTGACGGGGATGGGCATTTCCGGTTGGCGTCGTATTACGGGTATTCCCGGAAGATCCACGTGCGTGACGGCGAAATGGAGACCTGCCCGGTGTGCGGGGATTTATGTGCGGTCAGGACGGTGAACGAGCTGTTCGGGACCGGCAGCCGGAAGAAGAAAGGGAAAGGGAAAATTTAGCAATCTTCACTTTTTTTCGGAACAACTGATTTGGCCTTTTCTATATACTCAATTAACTTCGACTCATCACGCAGATTGACGTGAAATTCTCGCCAAATTAAGATATGGTCGTAAAAAATAAAAAAATAGTCCCGACATTGTAACGATTAATACCATTAAAGAAATCAATACAAAATCCGAAGGGATTATGCAATTTAAAATTGGTAAACATGTAATCCCATTTTGGATGCATACGCATCTAGTTAAAAGACCACTCAAACAGCCAATAATAACAACATAACTAACCCAATCCCAAATATTATGGCCTCGATAACCCAAGTTGTGGTTTTCTTCTAGCGTTTCAATAAGTTTGATTCTCTGATCCTTACACAAATCCATCGCTGATTTAAGAATGCTATTATATTCATCAGATTTCAGCTTTTTTTCAATCGGATCCATTATTTTTTTTATTAAACCACAAAAAATTGAGTTTTCTCTTGGTATTTCCAATTGCTTTTCAAGTTGCATTATTTGCGAATAATTACTCGCAATATCACAATCAATGTAGTGAGCAAAATGCCTCCAGGTTAGTAACAGCCCAATAGAAATTAGACATAAGACTGGAATCATATCGATTCCATTATCTTTTATCGAAATCCCCCAAATAGCCGCAAGAACTGATGGAACAGCTAATGTTGCTGCATGATTCATCTGAACAAGATTCTCAATCCTGTCAAATTTATTCTGAAGAATGACCCGGAGCGTCTCTTGCTCGCATGACATACTGGCCAATATATAATGCAGGCTCTTAAAGGTGTGTTTTCTGAATTCTGGGACAGGTAATTCCCGCAGCATCGCAATGCGAGGGGGGCGGTGGGGGGCAGGCACTGCCCCCCTACAAAAGATGAGAAAATCCCAATTAGAAAAAAACCAATCGCGATCCCGATCGCGATTGAAAACCGTTCACAGATTAATCAAACCCTGATTTGAAATTTTCAACCAGACTTTGATTTTTCATTTTCAATCAAACCCTGATTAAAATTTTTCAAGCAGACCTTGATTGAAAAACCGGTCCTGCGATCCCGACTCTGTCGTAAACAGGAGTTGTGCAATAGTGCACATGTGTTTAACTTTTGATCATCAGACCCTGATGAAATTTTTTTCAGCAGACATTGATTATAATTTTTCAATCGGATCCCGATTTTGAAATTGCAATCGCGATCACGATCGCGATCAAAAACCAATCCGAAAAAATCGGTGATCGATTTTCATGTGTAAATCGATCAGCGTTTTTGATCTCAAAATCGATCAGCGATTTTCATTTTCAAATCGATCAGCGATTGAAAAATGATTTCAGAGCCGGTCTTACAGACGGAACGATAAATCGGTGATCGATTTTCATGTGGAAATCGATCAGCGATTTTGATCTCAGAATCGATCAGCGATTTACGTTTTCAAATCGATCAGCGATTTTGAAATTGCAATCGCGATCGTGATCCCGATCGAAAACCTGATCCGGATCGATCGGGATCCGATTTTCACATGAAAAACGGTCCCGGTTTTTGTATCATTCTGCATGCACATAAGGGCCGTTTCCTGTGGAGGGTGATCGCAGATCCAAAACGCAAAGCCATTAACCCGGCAGCCCCCCATCGTTTTATAAAACAGAGGGTATTAGTTCCATGTCAATACAAACGGGTTCCGGAAGAGCCGGTCTCATTGCAGTCGTCCTGCTCATGTCCCTTATCCTGACAGTATCCGCTGCCTGCCCCGAAACGAAACTGAAAGTCTACTCATCCGGAGTGACCATCGGGAACCCGGGTGCCCTGACACCCGGCACGGCAGTTGTTATGTCCGTCAGCGTGAACTTCCCGGACAAAGAGAACACGACCTACCCGGAGACAAGCCAGCTCGAGCTGACCTCGGGGCTTGACAACCCCGCATGGACATGGTACATTATCCGGAACGGGATGAAAAAAGACCCGACCGAGGAGAGAAAGTCCCGGGTCATCATCAACGGCGACGTTCTCTCATGGCCTGCGAACACCAGCGAATCCCTTGAGATCGAGCTGTACGGCATTGCCCCTCCGGTCATGGAAACAAAGAACCTGACTGTCATGCGGATCCAGGACATTGCCGGCACGACCTGCGTGAACGACCCTGTTTATCAGTACAATGCCTGGGTGCTCAACACCACCGTCACGAGCGAGAGGATCAGCGGCCTGTACGCTGAACTTGCCCGACTTAAAACGGATGCGGCAGCGAAAAGCCGGACCGGGGCCGGTACTCCCGGCGTCATGGAAAAGATCGATGAGGCCCAGCGGAGTCTTGATACTGCCAATTCGACCCCCGTCTTTGAGTTCGTCTCCGTCGGGCTGGCGCTTGATAAGACAGATGCTGCACTCGCTGAGGGGAGGCGCCTCCTTGATGCCGTGCCGGTCTCCGGCACGACGCTCCCGCAGCAGGACGGGGCTGCATTACAGAAAGAGCTGCCAGGTACTCCTCAGCAGACTCCAGCATCACCCGGGCTCGCCCCTGTTCTCACGGGTATTGTTGCATGTCTCGGTGCGGTCATTTTACTCAGGACGGATCGCAAGTGAATTCCCTTTCCACCACAGTATCTCCCTGCTCAGAACCTGCCGTTATCGTCAGCATCATCTGCCTCGTGTGTATCTGCTGTATGCCAGCTTCTACTGCGTGGACGATATCGTCGGTTGTTATCGATCCTTCAGGCCCTCTGGTTCCGGGAACCCCTGTTATCATGACTGTAAAAATTGAGCCTCTCGGGGAAGATGGAGCGACATTAAATCCGGCAAATGAATTACAGTACAATACGGATTTAACGAGTGCAAAGTGGTCTTGTGTGCCTGTTTCGGAAATTAACAACAGGGTGAATCCGGGCGGTGGGATTGCCATTTATTATCCTTTATCCCAGTGTCAGAACGGGAAAATTTCCTTCAACCGGGATAAGATAAATGAGCCAGTTAAACTGACGATAGAAGGAACTGCACCCGCTGTTCAGCATACAACGAATTTCTCGGTATTGGAAATTGGCGAGTATGACAGCCACAACTCGCTTAAAAAAACCGTCCGGTATTCCGCTATCGTTGTAAATGTCAGTGAGATTCAGGACAGATTAAAAAAAATGGATGTGAGATTAGCTTCCTTTAGATCGGACATCGATGAGAAAGCAGCAATCGGTGTTAATACAACACAGGCTGAAGAAAAATATCAGGTTGCCTGGTCGGACATCAGTACGCCCTGCTGTAAATCCGCCCGGGATGTCGATGTTTCGGAAAAGCATCTGACACTCCGTGAAACCTCCATAACCGAAGGCGAAACACTCCTCGACAAAGTATGGGCCGAAAAGACCGTGGCGGACGCTGAGGAGATAATCGGGAAAGCCAACAATACGATAGATTCCATCCATGCCAATCTGAGCAAATCCTTCGATGAACGCCTTACTCAAAGTTATGTGAAACGGGATAATGCCCTGGCTGACATCGCCATTTCACGGGACAGGATTTCCCAGGGCGATTTCCCGGTTGCACGGGGTTATGCGTATAATGCGTACGATGAGGCGAATGCGTCGTATTACGAAGCGCTCGATGCAGAGAGGCGGATGGCAGACCCGCTGAAATTATCGCAGGTGCCCGTTGCCTTACTTATTACCGCAGTGCTGGGAGGCGGGATTGCTGTAATGGTCTCAAGATGGAGAACGAGGAAATAATCACTATCCTTCTGTCTCAGACATATCCCTTCGTGATTCGCTTCACACCAGCGCCGCAAACGCCGATGCCGCCATCACCGTGTTCACGCTATTGATGGCCACGATCCCGCGGGACTGCGTATGCCAGCCCCATGCGACAAGCAGGAGGCCGCCGACAATCCAGACGAGGAATCCGAGCTGCTGGGCGCCGATGCTGCCGATCTGGCGTACCCCGAGCCACCCGATGATGCCAAGGCCGGCGCCGGAATATTCAAGAAAAGTATTGAGGGTTACCGGGATCATGGAGCACTCTCCCGGCTATTCAGCGAGCGGGGAAACCGGATGTGTGCATTTCCGGCGTCACAAAAGGTCCTGTTGCAGATCAATGTGTCTTCTACCCCGCCTGTGCTCTTACTCTTGTTGGGAATTTCCCTTTATGAATTACTACGATAGCTCTGGTTCAATGGGGGGTGAAAGATAATACATAAGGAATACTCACGTCCCGGCCGTCCCGGGAGATGAAGGGGGATGAACCCTTACTCATCGATCTTTTCTATCCGGAAGATAACCGGACGGACTCCGTCCGTGCAGCAGCCGATCATGGCCCGGTCGTCCTTCATCCACCCTTCGAACAATCCGTGGGAGAAATTCCCCCCGGTGAGGAGCACGGCAACCATCGGGTGGATGTCCCGCCATGCCCAGTCACAGAAATTATCAGGCTTTTTCAGGCCGCAGACGAACTCCTGCCCTTCCTGGAAACACGGGCAGGGGGTGACCTTGTCCACGCAGTATTCATCAGCCAGTTCCGGGTTGATGGTCTTTTTGATAACGGTAATTTTGCATTGGGACATACGATCGTTTCCTCATCTTTTTCATTCATTTGCTGAAACGCCGGGCCGGAACAGAGTCCCACCGGGCTTACTTCCTTGACCTCAGTTCCTTCTCCATCGCTGCGAGACCCGCGGCTGCCTGCTCATCGCTCATCCCGGGGTCCTTGAAACGGGTGAATCGTTCGCATACGAGTTCGGGACATTTCCCGCAGTGCGCCAGTTTCCTGTCGTTTGCACAGCAGTCATAAATGGGACATGTCTCGACCTGGACATATGCGGTCCAGAAGGGCTTTCCTTTTATCGTGGGACAGCCGGGACATTCTTTTGTATGATGCTCACAGGTCGTGCAGTCAATGCCGCAGACGGTCTTGATCTTCTTTTGTGCCATACACAGATGTTGCGGGAAATGCGGGATAAAGAAAGCGGGGGCAGAGGGTGAAAGTGGTCGGCCGGAAAATCGCGGGCGCTGCTTTCATCCGGCAGAATTTTCACAACCGGGGATGCCCGGATCCCGTCATGTGCTGCTGAAGTACGCCCTCACGCTGCTTTTAAAGAGATACAGAATGATGATGATGTGAAATATGAGGGCAAATACCGACATGTATTTACCCATCAGCACAAGCCCGATCTCCGAAATGATGGATATCGACATCACGATGATCGCAAGGATCCAGCTCCAACCCCACCGGAGAAAAAAACCGGCCCCGGCGGCCATCATTATCAATCCGAGAATTATCAGAAAGAAAAATATCAGGGATGCTATCGTGAGGATGATACCTGACACTACACCAAGAATACCTCCCAGGATAAAGAGGATTCCCAGTAACGTGACTCCGAGAGGTCTTGACATTTCATTCATATTATAGAAAGGATTTTTTTCCTTTATATACACGAACGATTTGAAATAATAGGTTTTTCCGGTCAAGAACCTGCCCTGCCAGTGCCGTTACCGCTGCACAGACTTTCGCCGGGACTGCTTCCTTACTGCATCCCGTCCCGCACCACACCCTTCGTCCCGCAGGGGATGTACCAGCGTATGAGGCAAATCCCCGGGTATTCCACTGTCCCGCACGCATGACAGATCATAGGAGTGTCTCACCAGGCATGGATGCATTTCACGAAGAGGAGGGTCTCTTCATGGTTGTATCCCGGGGAGAGGAGACTCAGTGTGAACCGTCCTGATGGAAGTATACCAGGTGAATACCGCAAGTGCCAGAATGCATACTCCGAGGACAGGAAGTCCGATTATCAGATGGATGAATAAAAACAACAGCCCTTCCCCGTCAGTCTTCACCGGATGGCCATCGATAAAGACGGGCGGGGGTGGAGAGAGCAATCCCGCTGCCACAAGATATGCGGAGAAAAAGCTGATGAAAAAGGCGATCGCGTTCAGGGTGAGGATAAGGGCGATAACGACAGGAAGGATTCTCCACTTCCCCAGTTGCCTCTGCGACCAGAAGAAGAGTGCAACGCCGGGAGGGAGGAAGAACGACCCGTATGCCGAGACCAGGGACATGACATGCAGGGGATTATAGAATGCAGGACGTGGGTCGCGCAAGGGAAATAATTCGAAGAACGCTGGCGAGAAAGCAATGAATGCAAACACAAAGACAAGGGGTATTCCCAGGTACCACGCAGGATTTTCTTTTTGCGTACTTACGAGAAAGACAATCCCGCCGCACAGCGCGATGAATGCCCAGAAGGGGGGAGAATCCAGCCAGTACCATTGCTCAACCCCGGTGACAGTTACGAGAATTCCCGGAACCCGGCCCCAGTGCGGGAGCAGGAGGGCATAGAAGCAATATACCGACATCGCGATCAGGGAAATGTAACGCGTTCTCATGGTTCTCCCATGTCCGGATCGTGTTTCAGAGTAATGTTGTATAAAGCATTTGATATGAAAACAGCATGAATACAAAAAGAGAAAAGGACCGGTGACCGGTCAGGAGTTATCTCTTCTTTCCCGCTGCACTTCGCTGTACGGGCTTCTTCTTTGGAGCGGCCGCCTTCCCGCCCCGGACACCCTTCGTCTCGCACGGGATGCACCGCTCCAGTTTCTCATCGATAATGCGGTACGCATTCGCGAGCACGGACGAGTTCGAGATCATGCCCGACAGCAGGATAACCTCAAGGACCTCCTCGCGGGTGGCCCCCATCTTTAAGGCGGCCTGCATGTGGTACCCGGTACAGTGCGGGCACTTGAGGGCCGCCCCGACGGCCATGCTGATCAGCTCCACGTACTTCGGGTCGAGCGGGCTTGTCTGGGCAACGGTGCCCTTGTACAGCAGGTGGGAGATGAGCACCTCGGGGCGCTCCCCCATCCTCTTGAAGACGAGCGGAACCTTTCCGTATTCCTGCTCGATATCCTGCATCCATTCTTCCGCGGTCTTTTCGGCGCCGATATCCACGATATGAGCGAGCTTCTCCTCGAACTGGTCTTCTGTTGAGAGTGCTGATACTTTTTTTACCATCATATCACCGTATTTGTCTCGGAGAACGGCTGGATCTTTACGAGGATGTAGTCCCGCATCCGCGAGGGGAGCACCTCTGCCACATCCCCGAGTTTTATCCCGTCCTCAATCTCGATCGCCCGCAGCGCGGCCGCGAACGTGTCATAGGGCAGCTTCACCCGGAGTCCCCGCATCTGGACCGTAAGGGGCGTGGGGGACGTAACGTCCAGGATCGCCGGCACCTTCTCCCGGATCAGGTCCATGAGCCGTGCGGGCGAGACCGAGAGCGGGTCTTTGGCTATTTCGTCCCGCTTCTTCTCGACCACCCGGGTAATCTCTGCGACAACCTCGTCGAGCTTCTCCAGCTGGTCGGCCTCTTTTGTCCTGCGCATGAACCGCCCGACATTCCCCACGTAACCGTCGAACGGGGGGTTCGTTATGCGCCGGAGGGCTTCCCCGGGCGGGCCGCCACAGAGCACGATCGGGACCTCGATCCCCCGCCGGAGCGTCGGCATCTTGTACTCGATGCAGGTCTCGAAGTTCCCGAGCAGGAAGACCGCAACGTCATGCTCGTTGATCACGTCCCGCTCCTCATCGTTCAGGCCGGCGATCCGCTTCCCGGGGCCCCGGGCAAGACTGACCATGTTGCTCTTCGCCCCGATCCGGCGCACGTATTCCGCGATATCGCAGGACGGGTGGGGCAGGTGGTGGATCTCGAGGCTCATGCTTACGATCGCGATCTCGGTCCCCACGAGCGGCGAGTCCGTCACTTCCCCAAAAATGGGTTTTGCAATCGTGCGGATCAGCTCGATATCGTCCTTCGGGACAAAGCACTGGAGCACAACCTCCGCCGCAATGATGTGTTTCTGGACGATATACCCGCCGAGGTCCTCGATCAGGTCGATGATGATGTCGTGCTGGTAGATCCCGCCCTTGTAGGTGACCGGTACCAGGGTCATGGTTTCACCCCGATGAGGGCGAACTTCGCGGCAACCAGTGCATCGATATCCTCGGCAAGGGTGTTCTCGCTTGCGACAAACGAGAACTTCGTCTTGTCAAACTTCTCGCTCCGCAGCCGGAAACCTTCCGGCGCCACGCACCGGAATGCGTAGATCAGGTCCCGGAAGAGGGACTCGCTGGGATCAGCGACAACAATGTCCTCAATTTCCCGGGGGTCCATTTTGACATCGTAGAGCATCACGGTAAAACGGTCCGGCTGTTCCACGTGTTCTTTCCCGAATTTTTCCCAGAAAATCTTCAGCATCGGGGCAAGGTAGGTCTCGTCCGAGATGACGAGAGTAATCTTTCCTTCGAGCGGGTTGACGTTGGCAAAGTCCCGGACCCGGACGATGGTGGTGATCTTCCGCAGTGTCCCGACCGCAATAAAGACCGGCACCTTCGGGTCGATGTAGATATGGAGTTTCTCGATCACCCTCAGGAGGTTGTGGTCGAGCAGGACGTCGTTTGTTATCTGCCGGTAGTACTCTCCCCCGAGCGGTTCGGGGCATTCCACTTCAAAGTACTCAAGGGCTGCCATCTAATCGTCCTTTATGAAACCTGATGCAAGGAGCGCTGACCCGACCGAGCCGATATACTGCGAGTAAGGCGGCACGACAATCTTTGTCTGGAGCAGTTCGCCCATGGCAAAGACGAGGCCCTCTATGAGCGAAGTGCCCCCGACCATGATCACCGGTTCCCTGATATCCACTTCCTGCAGCTGCTGCTCGAAGACCTGCTCGGCCACTGAATGGCAGGCTGCCGCGGCTACGTCCTCGCGGGTGCTCCCGGCGGCAAGGGCGTTGACCAGGCTCTGGGTGCCAAAGACGATGCAGTAACTGTTCATCGGCACCTTTGCGCCCATCCCTTTCATGGCAAGGGGCCCGAGCTCGGTGATCTCGACACCCAGCCGCTTTGCGGTCATCTCCAGGAACCTCCCGCTCGCCCCGGCGCAGATACCGCCCATCGTGAAGGTCCCGGGGATCCCGTCCATCACCGAGATCGCCTTGTTGTCCATGCCGCCGATATCGATCACGGTCGCCGGCCCGTGCTGGCGGTTCGCGAGATAGACCGCACCTTTCGAGTTGACCGTCAGCTCTTCCTGGATGAGGTCGGCCTTGATCTCTTTTCCCACGAGGAACCGGCCGTATCCCGTGGTACCGACCGCCTGGATATCGTCCCGGGTGAGCCCTGCTTCTGCAAGGGCGTGGGCAATCACATCGTTTGCACTCTTGATCACTTCAGTCGTGGGCTGCCAGCCGGTGCCGATGATCTTGTTGTCCTTCATCACGATCGCCTTGGTGGTTGCGGAACCCGAGTCGAGACCGAGAGTAATTCCCTGCTGGACTTCGCGGGCGAGCAGGGCACGCCGGCGGGCGATCGTGGTGAGCGCTTCCATTCTCGTGAGGAGCGTCCCTGAAGTCGTACGTTCGGTAAAGGAATAACTGACGACCGGCAGTTTCGAGTGTTCGGTGAGGTAGTGCCGGAGCTCGTTCCTGACAATGGCTGCCTCGGCACACCGGAAGCAGGTGGCAATGAAGACCGCGTCGGCTTCCACCCGCCCTTCCACGAGCGCCATGGCCCGGGCAATGGCGAGTTTCAGGTCCGGGCTCCGGACCTCAAGACCGAATTTGTCAAAATCCCCGCGGATGTCCTTGAGGGCGATATCCGGGTAGAAGATCTCGCCGCCCACTGCACGGGCAGCCTCGTCAATCTCCTTCTGGATACCGGAATATTCCGCCCCGCAGGAGAGCTGGGCGATCCGTACCGGGGGCGTCATTTCTTCCCTCCCAGCTCATCCAGGAACCGTTTGATCGCCGCAACGAACTGCACGCCCTCTTCCTCGCTCTTCGGGTAATAGAGATCGAGTTTCGGGATATCCTTCTGCCGGAGAAGGAACTTGATCAGCTCGTTGGTGCGGGCGCATCCCATGCAGCCGAACGAGAGGTCGGCGTCGTTGATGATGATTGCCGCGTCGCAGGTTTCGATCTGCGGCCCGTAGAGCGACATCCGGCCCCGGACCCCGGCGGGGACCTCGACGGCTGCCCACTTCAGGCCTTTCTTCGGTTCCTCGGGGGTGATCTGGAGCGGGGGGGATTCGAGTCCTGCAGTCTGGATGCGTTCGCGGATTGCAAGAGCGGACGAGAGCGGGGTGTGGCCGAAACGGGCCACCAGGTCAGAGAGGATCAGGCTCGTTGCGGGATAGATGAATACTTTTGCCATTTCAGGACTCCTGTGCTTCGATCAGTTGTTTTAAGCGGGAAACTTCGAGCTCCCTGTGCTCGAGCGGATTTGTCGGCGGGGGGATGGTCGTGATATCGCGGGTCTTTATCGCTTCCAGCCCGTGCGAGACGTAGGGGATGACCGTCATTTCGTTCTCCATGCCATGGTAGCCCGGGCGTGCACCGCCGAGGTTTGCCCGGCAGCGGCGGGGATCGCCCGGCGGGAACCCCCGGTCTTTTACAAAGATATGATCGGGATCGATCTTCCGAATCTCAGCGATGATCCGGTCCACTTCCTCTTCCTTCCCGTTGATGACAAGGCCGAAACAGGTCTCCTTGATCATGGCGCCTTTTGCGATCTCGTAGGCCCGGACGCCGAGATCGGCCGGGGTGATATCGAACGATTCCACCACCACGTATTTCGTCACGGTGCCGACATGGACCGGGGTATAGTCCGTCACTTCCGCACCTCCCTGATGTACACTTTCTCCCGCTCCTTTACCTTTTTGAGTTTTTCCGTGTCAATGACCCTTCCTATCATGTTGGTCCCGTCGAAGGGCTCGGACGTGGGCCCGAACTCCCGGTTGGCCGAGAGGCGGACGCCCACGAGCCCCGCGTTTTTCCGGGTATCGTTGGTGAGAGCAAGTCCTGCAGCCGGGGCTTCTTCGTTCGGGGTGTTCTCCGGGGTAATTTTGAGACCCCCGGGGATCTCCGGCCGGAAGAGGACCACATCGTCGAATTTCATGAAGACCGGCAGCATGCCGGCATCGTGCTCAACGAGACCGGTGATAGTCCGGAAGACCGCAACGCTCGCCGGTGCAGCAGCGTCATCGAGCTCGATATCGATCACCTTGTCGATCGGGGCGGTTGTGACGGTCACTTTCTTTCCGGCAAGCACTTCCAGCGTTGTACCGGGGTCCTGCGAGACCACGATCCGCTCCCCGGCATCTTTGTCAATGACAAGCGTTAGTCCCCGGGCCGTCGCAATCTCTTTTGCCCGTTCAAGCGGCAGGCCGAGCAGGTCGATACGCTCCGGCTGCACATCCACCGCGAGCACGTCATGTTCCTGGGCAAGCCGGACGAGCTCGATGCCCTGGACCACCTGCCCGACAATGCTGTGTACCATGCTGCTCGGGACATCGGCCCGGTAGATGAAGATTCCCCCCGCGGATTTTCCTGCTGCCCGGACCGTGACAACCCCTTCCCTCCGCGGGTGGCGGTATTCCGCGGGAACATCGGCCCCGACACGCCGGAGGTCAGCGATATGGGTGCTGGTTGCCCGGTCCACCACAAACCGCCCGGACCGGAGGGCGAGGAGCATGTGCTCCACGCCATCTGTCGCTTCGGTCGTGATCTTTCCTTCAAAAAAACCCTGTGCCATGACAGCCACCCGGGTAACAACCCGCATCCCGTCTTCAAGCACGAGAAGGGGGTCGGTCGTGGTGAACGACCGGCTGGTATCCGCCCAGCTGATCACCGGCTCGATCTTTGTAACCGAATCACCGGTCGACCAGCGGTCGAGCACTCCCACGCCACTGACCACCTTCCCGATCACGCCACCGCTCTCGTCGGCACCATGATCTGCCGAATGCCGGCTCTTTGAAAAGATCAGGTACGACCGCGCCGGTTCGTACCCCCCGCAGCCAAGGACGACATCGCCCCGCTCGTACAGGCCGGGTTTTCTCATGGGTACGACATCCGAGGGAAACGGCCCGAATGCTGCCGCGTTGCGGTCTCCCCAGTGGAGCACCAGCTGCGGGATAATTGCCGGCGATTCGAGAAACGACGCATGCCCGCCGGAGAGTTCGACCGTGATCTGGCCGGCAGTCGTACTGATGGCAAGGCTGCCGGTCCTGGCCTGTTCCTGGGTAGCCGGGCGGATGATTGCCACCGCACAGCCCGCAGGGTGGCTTTTTAAAATACTGCCAAGGGTGCTGCCTTTGGCAACTACCTGTTTCTCCCCGTCGAGATGGATGGTGACCATTGTCACCTCATGAGGCCGGAGGGGCCGGGGGAGCCGGCTGGCTCATAACCTTACGCTCATCGGCTGTCAGGTGTGCAAGTACATCTGCGGTCTTGCCGATCTCCACGATCTTCCCGCCCCGCATCAGGGCAAGGCGGTCGCAGATATCCCGCACGAAGTCCATGTCGTGCGAAACAACGATGAAAGTCTCTTCCATCTCTTCGCGGGCATGCATGATGGAGTGCTTCACATCGATCTTGGTGATCGGGTCCATAGTGCCCGTGGGTTCGTCAAGGATCACGAGGCGCGGCTCGCGGATGAGCACCTGTGCGAGAGCCACGCGATGCCGTTCCCCTTCCGAGAGCTGGGCGGGCATCCGTTCGAGGATCTCGGCGCTCTTTTCCTCGGTAAACCCGGCCATCCGGAGCGTGACCAGCGCTTTTCTCATGGCGAGCTCCTTGGGGAACTCAAGGCCGATTGCATCGGTCAGGTTATCGAGCACCGTGCGGTGCGGGAAGAGGTCGTACTCCTGGTGGAGGAGCCCGATATAGGCGGTTGCCCGGCCCCGCTGGTCAACGCCCGGCTTCGTCATGTCGACCCATTCCTCGCCGATCCGGATATTCATCTCGCCGCTGGTCGGTTCGATAAGGCCGGCGATGATGCCGGACAGGGTGGTCTTGCCTGCCCCGCTCTTTCCGATGACCCCGAAGATCTCCTTGGTCTGGACTTCGAACGAGACCCCGTTGACCGCCTTGACAACACCCCGGTCGACCGAGATGTAGCGCTTGATTAAGTCCCGGGCAACAACCATCTTTTCCCCGAACTCGGTCTCTTCGTACTTCTCGCTGTCATCGTAGCCCTTCATGAACCGGGCGATGACCTCTTTAGGTGTCCCGATGGCTGCGATACTGCCGTCTGCAAGCAGGATGGCACGGCTGGCCACGTCCTCGATCACCTGCGAGAAGTGGGACGTGACCACGATTCCCATATTATTGGTCTTTGCTGCTTCCGAAAGCATCTCGTGCACGATCTTGGCCGTGCCGGGGTCGAGGGTGCCGGTCGGTTCGTCGGCAAAGAGCATGAAGGGCTCCTTTGCGAGCTGGCGGGCAAGGACGACCCGCTGCTTCTCGCCGCCCGACAGGTCGCGGGCGATATGCATCATCCGGTGCGAGAGCCGCACCTGGTCGATGAGGTCGGCTGCACGGTTGATGGCCTGTTCGGGTGGATATTCGATATCGTCGAGAGCGTGAAGGACATTCTCGATGACCCGGTCGTCGCCGTACAGGGCAAAGGTGCGCTGGAACATGATGGCGGTGCGGCGCATCAGGCGGCGCCGGAGCGTCTCGTCCTTCTCGTTCCAGAGGTCGATGTCCTGGGCGGTCATGACGCCGTCGCAATGCGGGCACGATTTCCCGGCTGCGCTTCCGACATCGACATGGGCACACCCGTTGCAGGCAGCGATATGGTAGATGATCTTCCCGCTCGTCGGGGGTTGTTCCACGCCCCGCATGAGGTGCATAAGGACAGTCTTTCCCGCACCGCTCCTGCCAATAATCCCCAGGATCTCGCCCTCGGCTATCTCAAAAGAGATGTTCTTGAGAATCCTCTCGTCCTGAAAATCCATGCAGAGGTTCTCGACCGTGATCAGTGGAGCCTTCATAATACCCTTGTAACTATTGTAGCACAGGTCGCATATTACCTTTTATGTGTAGTACCACAGCCGTCACGATCGCAACTTTGCCGTGCCGCAATCAGGTCCTGCACAATGGTCACGACTTCCCCCACGCTCTTCACTACGTAATCCGCTTCCTTGTACAGGTCTTCCGGACGGTCCCCGGGCTGCTGGACCGTGAGGATGGCGATATCTGCATTCCGCATGGCACACAGGTCGTTGATCCCGTCACCGACCATGAGTACCCGGTCGTATTCCTGCCGGAGATCGTTCACGATCTGCGCCTTCACGGTCGGTGTGGCCACGCCGTAGACCCGGTCGCGGGGGATCCCGAGGTGGTCGGCCATCCGCTCCAGTTTCGTGACCCGGTCGCCGGACGCGATAAACGTCGGTACACCCATGCGATGGAGAGCGGTAATGGCCTCCTTTGCCCCGTCGAACGGCCAGCCCCCTGCCGTGATGGCGAACTCAATGCGCCGCTCGGCCATGTTGATGATCGCCCCGCTGTTTAAGGTGACCACCGATTCCGCTTTACAGACCGTCCAGACATTGCGGATACATTCCTGCAGGTCGCTCACCCGTGTGCTGTCATCAGCGTACAGGATATCCCCGATCTCGTCTGCAGTCGTGATCTTCCGGGTGCAGCTGATGCCAAAGCCGATGTCATGCCGGACAAGGTATTCCGAGAGGAGTGCCTCCTGCGGTGCTGCCATCAGGTCCTGTGAATGGACGGGGAGCACGATCAGCACCCGGTCAGGAGAACTGAAGGTGAGGGTCGTGGTCTCGATCCCGGGGAGCAGTTTGTGGTTGCGGATATCCTTTGCAACCCGGTACGTGTTCAGGAGCGTTCCTGCACTGTCGAAAACAACGGCCACTGACATGATTTCCACCCGGCAATAACTCTATGTACTTTTCTGTTCATTCATTGAATGAAGCTGATGTCCGTACCTGAAACCGCAGAGAAGATAAAGAGCATGGAAATCCGGGGGGCCGGCCGGATCGCCCGGGCTGCTGCAGAGGCACTCAGGGATCATGCCCTTGCAACTCAGGCTGCCAGTTACCCGGTCTTTAAAACAAAGATGGGCCAGGCTGCAGACCTGCTGGTCGCGACGCGACCAACCGCTGTGTCCCTGCCAAACGCCGTCCATATGGTGATGGCCGGTCTTGATGGCGTTAAAACCGTTGAAGAAGCCCGGTTCGGGGTTGTCCAGCATGCCGACCAGTTCATCCAGTCGTCCCACCACGCAGTGGAGAACATTGCCCGGTTCGGCGCAAGCCACATCCGCGACGGCGACACGATCCTGACCCACTGCAACTCCGAGGTGGCGCTCGGGTGCATCATCGAGGCACACCGGAGCGGCAAGGAGATCGAGGTCTTCGCCACCGAAGTGCGGCCGCGGAACCAGGGGCATATCACGATCCGGACCCTCAACGATGCCGGGATAAAAACGAACTTCATTGTCGATTCGGCCGTCCGCTCGTTCATCAACGATATCGACCTTGTCATCGTGGGAGCCGATGCGGTCACGGTCAACGGGGCCGTGGTGAACAAGATCGGTACTTCGATGGTTGCTCATACTGCAAAGGAGGCCCGGGTGAACATGATCGTTGCTGCCGAGACCTACAAGTTTGCCCCGCGGACCATCATCGGGGAATTTATCCAGATTGAGGAACGGGGCCCGGACGAGGTGTTACCGGAAGCAGTCAGGATGACGCTGCCGAACGTGACTGTGCGTAACCCGGCGTTCGACGTGACTCCGGCGGAATATATCGACCTGATCGTTACTGAGGCCGGGGCGATCCCTCCGCAGATGGCGTATGTTATCATCAGGGAGCACCTCGGGTGGGACATCGGAGAATTTACCCAGGGGTTTGATTCCCCTGCCGGTTTCACCGGTCTGCAGTAGGGTTGTTTCTTTCGGAAAAAGGATTTCTGCAAAGCCCGAAAATGCGTGCCTGATAAAACAGGCAAACCGGCCAGACGATTTTTTTTATTGTCTCCTTGCGATTTGACAACAGATCAAAATAAGGAGACAATGTACCTGAGATCTTCGATCAATCCGGACACTTTTCTGCCGAAGGAAATGATTTCTCCAGAGCAATAAATTACCTTTGATGATTCCTCAGACCAAGCCATGGAACGTTAACCCCCCCACCCTGTATTTCCCCCATCCACCTCAAAAAAATAAATCCCGGAAGAGCCCATCTGTACACATGCAGGGAGCAAAACCCATTAAAAAAACCGTCCCTTTTTCCAAAGCCCGGATCGAGGAGCTTGAAAAAAGGTACCCCACACCGTTCCATATCTACGACGAGGAGGCAATCCGTGCAGGAGTACGCCGGCTGTACAAGGCATTCTCGTGGGTAACTGACACTGACGGAAAAAAGGGCGGATTCAAAAATTACTTCGCGGTCAAGGCGCTCCCCAACCCATCCATCCTCCAGATCCTGCACGAAGAAGGCATGGGTGCGGACTGCAGCTCGCTTCCCGAGCTCCTGCTGGCGGACGCTGTCGGGATAAAAGGGGAGGAGATCATGCTCACCTCCAACGATACGCCGGCAGAAGAGTTCGTCCATGCAAAAAAACTGGGTGCAATAATCAATCTCGACGATATTACCCATATCGACTTCCTGGAAAAGGCAACCGGGATCCCCGAGCTTATCTGCTTCCGCTATAACCCCGGGGAGGAATACAGCCACGGTAACCCGATCATCGGAAACCCGGGCGAAGCGAAATACGGGCTCACGCACGATCAGATCCTTAAAGCGTACAAAATCGCACAGCAAAAGGGTGCAAAACGGTTCGGCCTACATGCCATGATCGTCTCCAACCAGCACGGGGAGGATATCCTTGCCGATGCAGCCCGGCTGCTGTTTAACCTTGCCGTTGAGATCCACGAGAAGACCGGCATCCGGCTCGAGTTCATCAACCTTGGCGGAGGCATCGGCATTCCCTATTCCCCGGCCGATCACCAGGTGGACATCGGGGATTATGCACGCAAAGTGCACGAGCTCTACAAGGAGATTATCGTTGAGAACGGACTTGCACCGATACGCATTGTTATGGAAAGCGGAAGGGCAGTCACCGGGCCGTACGGTTACCTGGTCTCCCGGGTACTCCATGTCACGCAGAAGCACCGTGACTATGTCGGGCTGGACGCATGCATGGCAAACCTCATGCGCCCCGCCCTCTATGGCGCATATCACCACATAACCGTGCTGGGAAAGGAGGACCGTCCCCTGGACCACGTGTACGATGTGACCGGCAGCTTATGCGAGAATAACGATAAATTCGCTATCCAGAGGTTCCTTCCCAAAATCAGTCCCGGAGACCTCATGGTGATCCACGACACGGGAGCGCACGGTCATGCGATGGGATTCAACTACAACGGCAAGCTCCGTTCAGCCGAATTCCTGATGCAGGCGGGGGGCAAATTCAAGCTTATCCGGAGGGCAGAAACAGTAAACGATTATTTTGCCACCCTGGACTTCGAAGGATCGGATTTCTCCGGGTTTGCACGGAAGAAAGCTCCCGCTGATGTCCCGGCCAAAAACAAACGCCGGTAAGGTCCGGTGCTGGGACACCCTGCGATATACCCTTTATTTTTCCTGCCCGCGAACAGGAATTCCATTCACCAGCGGATCGATTATCAGGGTAATCCCGTGAAAAAAATCAACTGTTCTGCCAATTCCCGCCTCGTAAATGCGATGCGTTCCTGGAGTCCCTGTTTCTATTATGACGGGGTTTGATGAAACACGGGGCTGTTTACCGACCATCATGCATACACCCGGGGTTTTTGTCCCGGAAACCGATGCCTTTATCGAACAGCAGAACCCCCTTCAACTGTAGGCAACAACCGGGCACCGGCGGGGCGCCCGTGAGCAGGGGCGGGGATTCCGTATGGAGATACATTTCAGTAAATTGCACGAGAATGGCAAAGACTTCATCGTGATCGACGAGTACCACAGGCTCGTCATCCCGGACGAGATGAAGGGGCAGTTCGCTGCCAGCTATTGCGACCGCCGGTTCGGGATCGGGGCAGACGGCGTTATCTTCCTGATGAGATCGGCAAAGGACGATTGCCGGATGCGGGTCTTCCAGCCGGACGAGAGCGAGGCGGAGATGGGCGGGAACGGCATCCACTGCCTTGCAAAATTCGCCTTCGATGCCGGGTACGTGAAGGGCTCCTGCACGGTTGAGACCCCTGCAGGGTCAGTCGGTGTTGCGATCGATGCCGCAAACGAGGACTTTTCTGCAACGATCATGATGACTCCCCCGCAGTTCGACCGGAAAGAGATTCCGGCAACCGGGAAGGGGGAATACAAGGAACATATCGGAGACTATGATGTCTATGCGGTGAACACCGGTGACTCGCATGCGGTTATTATCGTGGATAACGTGGATGAGATTGACGTAGCAGCCGCAGCCCCTGCAATCCGCCATCACAAGAGTTTCCCAAAGGGGGCGAACGTGAACTTCGCGGAGAAGACAAGCGAGAGCAGTATCCGCATCCGCACCTTCGAGCGCGGCGTGGAGGATGAGACGATCTCGTGCGGCACCGGAGCAACAGCATCGGCAGCAGCAGCATATAAGCTCGGGCTCACCGGCGATGTCGTGGAAGTCGAAACCCGGGGCGGTCCCCTCACGATCTACCTGAAAGGCGGATTAAAGATGCAGGGGCCGGCGGTGACGGTGTTTACCGGGGTTATTCCGTTCTGATTTTTTTCTTTTTTCCTGAAAGATAATTGAGCACCACGGGTTTTTGATAAACAATCCCTGAACACAATCCTAAAAAAACTCCCGGAATCCGATTCTGGAGACGGGTGATCATTATCGATGGAAAACAGATCCGGATATGATACTTGTGAGAGAAAAAAGCGGTTACGAGAAAAAGCCTGACAGCATTACAATAATTGCCAACAAATCTTCCTTAATCGGTTTTTCCAACATTTGTTAACAGGCCCCACGCATTTTTTCCCTTCACATCCCGCCGTTCTCCTTCCCGGCCTACATCCGGGCCGTAATATCCCGCGAGATGCTCAGGAACTCCCGGATCTGTCCCGTCTTCTCATCGCGGATCACCTTTGTCGTGGACTCAAACCAGAGGTACCTGCCGTCCTTGTGCCGGAACCGGAACGTTGACGTGATGTGGCTGGAACCGTCCTGTGCTATTGCCATGATGTTACGCTGGACCATGCCGAGATCATCGGGATGCACCATGGCAAGCACGGGTTTGCCCAGCACCTCCATCTCCGAATACCCGAGAAGCGGTGTGATGGCCGGCGATACGTAGGTGCAGATGCACTCCGGGGTCTGGCGGTTGATGATATCGAGCGAATTGTCGGAGATAAACCGGTACTGCTGCTCACGCTGCAGGAGCTGCTCTTCTGCCAGTTTACGGTCCGTGATATCGATCAGCGACGCAAGAGTCCGGGAAGTCCCCGGTATCAGGGCAACCGTGATGAGGACATGCCGGAGATCCCCGTTCTTCTTCACAAAACCGAACTCGTACTGCCGCGGGGCGTCCCCGCCATCCCTCCGCCGGTAGTGCTGGGCAAGCATGCGTTCAAGATCCTTTTTTACCACGAACTCGGTCCAGCTCTTCTTCATCTCGATCTCGCGCTTGGTGTATCCGGAAAGGCGCTCGAACTCATGGTTGGCAAGGCTGATGAGGGTATTCTCTTCCACGATCGTTGTCGCTGCACCCGTATTCTCGAACACCGAACGGTACCGTTCCTCGCTCTTTTTCAGGGCGAGCCCGGCCTGGTAGCGATCGGTAATATCGTTGAGGGCTACCAGCACCGCCGGCATGCCATCGATGAATGTCGATACCCCCCTCCCTTCAACCATAACCGGTTTTTTATCAACCCGAAGGATCCGGAGTTCCATCGGCGGGGTGGTCTCTCCCGCAAGATCCCGGGTAATATTGGTCTGGACAGAATCGCGGAACTCCGGCGCTACCACATCAAGGATATTTCTGCCCGTCAGCTCGTCGCTGCTGCCCGCACCAGCGATCCGGACAGCGGCAGGGTTCACGTAGATGATCTTCCCGTCACGGTGCAGGAGCACAGCATCCGGGGAGATCTCCACCAGCTTGCGGTACCGGTCCTCGCTCTCCCGCAGCAACTGCTCGGCCTGCTTGCGTGCGGTAATGTCCTGCATGGTCCCGGAAATCCTTTTCTCAGACCCGTCCGGGAGACTCTGGGTAATCTTACCCCTGCCAACAACCCATATCCACCTGCCGGAGGTGTGCCGCATACGGTGCTCGGATTCAAAGATGCTTGTCCTCCCCTCAAGATAATCGGAAAAACGCTGGTGAATCAGGGGGATGTCATCAGGGTGGGATAATGTGTCCCAGTCAGTACGAAGCGATCCGATATCACTCTTCCGGTAACCAAGGATTGCGGCAGCCCGTTCATCGATTGAACCCTTTAATGACGGGATCTCTATCTCCCACATTCCGGTCTCTGAACCGGAAAGCGTGAGCTGGAGCTTTTCCTCGCTCTCCCGCAGCAACTGCTCGGCCTGCTTCCGCTCGGTGATGTCCAGCGCCGTGAACGTGATCCCGCCGGAGATATTGGCCGGGTCAAGAGGGGTCGAGTTCAGGAGGATGTCGATAACCGTACCGTCCTTTTTTACCCACCGGGTTTCTATTGAACCGGTCCCGATCTGCCGCATCTGGTTGTATTTCCGGGTGCCGACACGATCGAATTCTTCATCTGAAGCATACAACATCCGTGCGGATTTTCCCACCAGTTCATCTTCCGAAAACCCGGTAATCTGGCAGAACCGGTCATTCACTTCCAGGAGGACGCGGTTCTTCGCCACGCCGATACCGACCGGCGAGGCCTTGAAGATACTCCGCAGCCGGGCTTCGCTCTTCCGGATCCTTTCTTCGTCCCGTTTCTGGTCTGATATATCTCCCAGGAGGACAGAGACACCTTTTGTGCCTTCATTGAATACGATCGGGGCGATCCGGCAGAAAAAACTGGATCCCCGGATGGCGTGGGACAACTCCCCGTGCCATTCCTCCCCTTTAAGTCCCTTCCTGAACCGCTCGAGCAGTTCAGAAAACACGTCCTCAAAAACGACTGCGAACGGCGTGTATTCGATATTTTTCCCGAACATGTCTTTTGCCGGTGCGCAAAGGAAGGTGAGGAGCGGATCGTTGGCATAGAATACCCGCTGGCCGTTATCGAGCTGCATGACCAGTTCCGAGGAGATGGAGAGGACGGAAGATACCGGCAGCCGTTTCGCCAGGGAATACATTTTTGCCATCCCGAAACGGCGCATCTCGACCTGACCGGACAGGAGGAGGTTCTCAAGGTATCTCCCCGCCGTATTCCGGTTGATATCCACGAACTTTACAAGATCCGTGATGCTGAGACCCTCCGGGTGCTTCTCCAGCACTTCCCTGATCCGTGCGGTAATCTCCCTGCTCAGCACCATAAACAACTACCTCTCAGACTGGAAGGATATAAGGGTAACAATACCGGGGCAGATATCCCAGAAGAGGGATGGATTGGCCGGGCATTCCCGGATTACCCTCCTGAAGGGGGCTGGTCAGTCCTTTACCCGCACACCCTCTTCCACGATCTCGAAACTGATCGTGGCTCCCTCCGGGCGGGAGCGGTGCTTGACCAGCCGGGCCCGGCGGACCCCGGGAGTATCGGTCTTCTCGAGCCGGATGATAACCTTGGAGAGGTGTTCGAGGGCGACGCCCCCGAGGCCGTAAAAGGTGTTCTTGACGGTGTCCATGTACACCTGGTTGGTGATGATGACCGGGATCTCGTACCGCTTGCAGTACCCGAGCAGGTGGATCATCTGCTTGGTGAGCGCCTGCAGGGCATCGCGTCCTTTCTCGAGATCGGTACGGTAGAGGGCAGTTGCCGAGTCCATCACGAGCAGGCCCGGTTTGTGGGCCTTGAGCACCTTCTCGGCTTCAGTGATCATGGTGCCCTGGTGCTCGAAATCGAGCGGTTCGAAGAGGAAGAGGTGTTCGGCAAGTTTCTCCGTGTCCTCCCCGGCGATCTGGCGGAAGCGCTCGATGGAGAAACCCTCGGAATCGATATAGATCACGGGATGGCCGGCCCGGAGGCAGGAGACTGCCGCGATCATGCACAGCGTGCTCTTGCCGCTCGCGGGTTCGCCGTAGATCTGCGTGATGGTCCGCAATTCAAGCCCGCCGCCGATGAGGGCGTCGATGGCTGCACTACCGCTGGATCGTTTCTCGGTTTTCATTGGATGTGTCCTGTTCTGGTCTTCAAATCGGCACTGCGGGGTACGGGAACGGGGCAGGGACCTGAATACGTATTCTCTTTCCAGATAGGGGCCGGTATACTATAAAACCTGAATACCGGAACCGATCCGGCAGCCGGGCGGTTATGATTTTTCCAGCACATAACAGACCGACCCTTCCTCCGCACCGGTCCCGGCAGGTGCCCGGCCGGTCTTATGAAAACCGTTTTTCTCAAGGACGCGGATGGATGCCCCGAGGTCCGGGTATGTTGTGGCGATGATCCTCCGGACGCCCGGCAGGGTGAAGATCTCAGGGACAAGAGCACGGACTGCTTCGGTTGCACAGCCCCGGTTCCGGAATTCGTCCAGTACCGAGTACCCGAGCACGACCGTATCCGGCCCGCTCTCCGCCCCGAGTACTCCCCCGTTGCCGATGAGGACCCGGTTCCCGGATGCCGGGTCGTCAAGAACCCAGTACCACGTGGCGAAGAGCGGCCCCGTTGTATCCGAGCTCATCCGGATGAATTCACGGATGACATTCTCATCCATCAGCGGCGGCGGCCATGCTTCCGGGATTCCTGCATTGAGCAGCCGGGCCAGTCCGGTCCTGTCACCAGAGTCGCTTTCAAGGATCTGCCGGGTTGCCGGGATGAGTTCGAGGCGTTCCGTGCAGATGGCTGTTTTCATGGTTGTATCTCCGGTTATTTCAAAAAGCGGAACCCCCGATGTTCAGCAGGGGCAGGGGAATGTTACTTCTTTACCTGCTTCCAGGCTTGTTCTTCGGTAAGCCGGAGCACGTCCCGGACCGGCATCCCGAGCTCAACGGCAAAATCGCGTGCCGGTTCAAACTCCGCCTTCAGCGTATAGACCGAACCGTGCATCCACCCGCACTTCACGGGCAGTTTCCGGCGCCTGCCGGCAATCCCGATTTCTACCTCTTCGATTGTCCGGTCAGCGATGAACCGGTGGACCGCCGGGATGCAGCGGATCCCGAGCGTGCCAAGCTCGAGGGCCATGAGCTCTGCAAGCCGGGTGCTCGTCTCCGGGAGGCTGATCACCCGGATCAGGAAACCCGGCCGGCCTTTTTTCATGATGACCGGGGTTGCGGATGCATCCCGGGCACCGGCCTCCATGAACCGGGCAATCGCGTGGGCGATCACCTCGCCGCTGACATCGTCCACGTTGGTCTCCAGCAGGTCAACCGTGTCCTGCGACAATTCCTCACCGGCGCCTGTGGTCTGGACCAGCATCACCCGGAGGACATTCGGGGCATGGTGAGGGTCCCGGGTGCCGGCACCGTACCCGGTTGCAAGGATGGTATATCCGCTGACCGTGCCAGGATCCAGGGTGGAGAACTCCGCGAGGAGTGCGGCACCGGTCGGCGTGCAGAGCTCGCCGGCATGGTCGCCGGGCATGGCAGTGAGGGCAGTCTTCTTCAGGATCGCCGCCGTGGCCGGGGCCGGGAGGGGGAATATGCCATGGGAGCCCGTGGCAGTGCCATGCCCGAGCGTGACCGGGAGAACTTTTACCCCGCCCGCGGCAAGCGAGTGCAGGGCCGTGCAGGCCCCGACAATATCCGCGATGGCATCGTCAGCCCCTACTTCGTGGAAGTGGACGTGGGCCCCGTGGACTTCCTCTTCCGCAGCATTGATCCGCTCAAAGACCCGGCGGGCCATGGCAAGCGCCGGGGCCGGCACATGCGGAGCGGCTGCATCAAGGCGTTCCATAACTTCGGCAAGGTTCCGGTGGGCCGGGGTTGCTTTCGTATCAACCTTCAGGGCACGGATACCGGCCCGGGTGACTTCGGTAATGGCCGGCTCTGCTACCACGGCTGCCATCGCCCGCATGACGATTTGCCGGTCTGCCCCGCAGTCCAGCAGGGCGCCCGTGATCATGTCGCCCGCTGCACCGTGAAAGGGATCGAAAATGAGAACCCGCATTATCAGTACCTATAAATCCCTGCGTATATGACCTTTAAGGTAATGCCAGAAGTGCAATTAAGGGTAGATTCCGCGTACCCCGGCGATCAGGGTGGCGGAAAGGCCCGGCTGGATCCCGAGACGATGCTCGCACTCAAGATCTCGCCCGGTGACCTGGTCGCGATCGAGGGCAAGCGCCGGACCGTGGCCAAGGTCTGGCGGGCTCTTGTCGAGGACTGGAACCAGCGCAAGATACGGATTGACAATTTTACCCGGCAGAATGCCGGTGTCAGCATCGGCGATAATGTCAGGGTTGTTAAAATTGTTGATGAGATCGAGGCAAAGCGGGTGGTCCTTGCACCCCCCGAAGACCTGCCCAAGAAGATCCCGATCGCGAACAATCCCCATGTTGTCAACAGCCTGATCGATTTCCCGGTGGTAAAAAACGATACCATCCCTATCATGCTCGGCCTGCCGTTCATCCAGCCGCAGATCGTCGGGTTCAAGGTCATGGAAGTCGAGCCCGAGGAAGCGGTGATCATCACCAAGAACACCGAGATCGAGTTCTCGGACAAGCCAGCGGCCGGGTTCGAGGGGATCAAGCGGTTCAGCTACGAGGATATCGGAGGCCTCAAGGACGAGCTCCAGCGTCTCCGCGAGACGATCGAGCTCCCGCTCCGGCACCCGGAACTCTTCCAGAAGCTCGGGATCGAGCCGCCCAAGGGTGTACTCCTGTACGGTCCCCCGGGGACGGGCAAGACCCTGATTGCAAAAGCCGTGGCAAGCGAGAGCGGGGCGCACTTCATCCATATTGCCGGCCCCGAGGTTATTTCCAAGTATTACGGGGAGAGCGAGCAGAAACTCCGGGACATTTTCGATGAGGCCCGGGAGAACGCACCCTCCATCGTCTTCATCGACGAACTGGACTCCATCGCCCCCCGCCGCGAGGACGTGACCGGGGAAGTCGAGCGCCGGGTCGTTGCCCAGCTCCTCACCATGATGGACGGGCTCGAGGAACGGGGACAGGTTGTTGTGATCGGCGCCACGAACCGGGTCGATGCGATCGATGCAGCCCTCCGCCGCCCCGGCCGCTTCGACCGGGAGATCGAGATCGGTGTCCCGAGCGAGCCGGACCGGATCGAGATCATGAAGATCCACACCCGGGGCATGCCGCTCTCGGAAGATGTCAACCTCGACACCCTTGCCCAGCAGACCCACGGGTTCGTGGGTGCCGATCTTGCAGCCCTGGCCCGGGAGGCCGCGATCCGTGCCCTCCGCCGCTACCTGCCGGACCTGGACCTCGATGCCGAGGAGATCCCGCAGGAAGTGCTGGATACGCTCAAGGTGTACGCAAGCGACTTCCGGAGCGCCCAGCGCGACGTGGGCCCGAGCGCGATGCGGGAAGTGATGCTCGAGGTCTCGCACGTGAAATGGCAGAACGTGGGCGGCCTCGATGCAGCAAAGATCGAGGTCCGCGAAGCGATCGAGCTCCCGCTCAGGGACCGGCAGCGGATCGATGATCTCGGGATCGAGCCCCCGCGGGGTATCCTCCTGTACGGTCCGCCCGGGACCGGCAAGACCCTGATTGCGAAAGCCGTGGCAAGCGAGAGCGGGGCCAACTTCATCCCCGTCCGGGGACCCCAGCTCCTCTCCAAGTGGGTGGGCGAGAGCGAGCGGGCTGTCCGCGATATCTTCAAGAAAGCCCGGCAGGTAGCCCCCGCGATCATCTTCTTTGACGAGCTGGACGCCCTTGCACCGGAGCGGGGCCGGAACAGCGACTCCCATGTCTCCGACAACGTGCTCAACCAGATACTGACGGAGATGGACGGCCTCATCGAGCTCAAGGACGTTGTCATCATGGGCGCAACGAACCGCCCGGAGATGGTCGACCCCGCCCTTCTGCGTGCAGGACGGTTCGACCGCCTCGTCTATATCGGCGAGCCGGTCTTTGAGGACCGCAAGCAGATCATCGCCATCCATACCCGCTTCATGCCGCTCGAAGGATCGGCCCTTGAAGAGATCGTGGGCCTGACGGCGCAGTACAACGAGGACGCGATCACGGAACTGGTCGAGAAACTCGGCAGGAACAAGGCAGTAACCCCGGAGGAGATCAAGGAAGCCATCACCCCGGCGACGGATAAGATGACCGGTATCCCGACCGGCACAAGGCGGAGAAGCCTCATCGAGCACCTGGCCGAGCGGAGCCTGACCTTTGCGGACCCGGTCCGGGAAAAACTTGCAGCCGATCTTGCCGGCGTGACAGAAGGTTTCGTCGGCTCAGACCTCGAAGCCCTCTGCCGGGAAGCCGGCATGCTCGCTCTCCGGGAAGGTGCAACGATCGTGGCCCGCAAACATTTCGACGCGGCACAGAAGAAGGTGCACCCGACCATGAACGAGAACCTCCGGCAGTATTACGGCAAGATCCAGCAGCACTTCAAGGGCGGGCTTCCGCAGAAAGTGCAGCCGCCGGAGTACCAGTAGATCCCATTTTTTTTAGACTTTAATTTTATTCAAATTTCCATAGCAGCACTTTGTCGCTGATAGTTCTATTCTTTAACGGGTTTTCTCGGAGTTATGTTGAATCGTGCTTCTCCTGTCGCATCGGATTGAACTTCACCAGTTGAATCCTTGTGAAGTTCTGATTCAGTAATTACATATTTCCGCGGATCCGAATACAATTCTGAAGAATTGACAATGAAAGAAATAGTATTGGCTTCGTCTCTACCCTGCATTACTTCTACCGTACCAGTAATCCCATGAAATTCTTCTCCAATTGGTTGAATTCCCGGGTGAAAATCTGCCTGGGATATCTGGACGAGGATTTCATTGCCAACTGACAGATTTGTTGTGGAGTTTATGGTAAAAATATCACCTGCTTGCTTATCACCAATGGGATTAATTTTTATCCAGTAGAGAGAGGGCGGGGCCGGAGTAGATGGAATTGGTATTGCTGTAGGAGTTATCGGGGACAATTGAGCGATGGTCGGTGTGAGATGCGACATTGCATGATCCCGTTCCCCGTCACCGATTACGCACCCGCTCACCAGAACTGCGATAATAACCAGGAAAAAGATTATTTTCACATGTGACACTTTAGGTTCCATGACAATATAATCTTTGAAATTGTTGTGGTTAGATGCCCCATAACAGCACTTTGCCGCCGGTGGTTCTATTCTCTAGATTGTTTTCCTGATAGTGTAAGCCAACGAGATTTTCCATAGCAGCACTTTTCACTCGTGGTTCAATTCTCAAACGGTATTTCTTGGATAAATATTGAATCGCACGTATCCTGAAGCGTTCTCATTTACAGCATCGCTTTCGAGAACACCATATGTAGCCTCAGTAAGATGGAATTCGGATGAATTGACAATATACGAAATTGTATTATTTCCGTCTGTTCCAGCCACCACTTTTGCAGTTCCTAGACCCCCAGCACGTTCTCCACTTTGGCTTTTGGGATACCTACCTTCTCTATATATGTTAACGAGAATTTCTCTACCGATAGAAAGATTTGTTGAAGCATTGACGGTAAAAACATCTCCTTCCTGTTTATCACTGATGGGATCAATCTTAATCCAGTAACCGGAGGGCGGGTCGTGGATAGACAGAGTCGGTGTGACCCGCGACATCGCACTATCCCTTCCCCCATCGAGGCACCCGGTCACCAACATCATACTAATAATCAGAATAGCCATCAGTGTACTGATAACCGGTAGATATTTCATATCCCTCATTTCAGCTGAAAGGCGATATATTTTCCGAAAATCCGATTACTCGTGGGGCATTATCGCCAGAGATCTCCAGCAAGGTCTGGTTTCATACGCCCATGGGTACGTTCCGGTTTTTCCGGGGGCTTGAAAATTTGTTTGTGGAGCTCGATCGTCTCGGAATCCGGTTCCTGGATCAGGGTTCCACAAACGAATCCCGGAGTTATAACCTGTAACCTCAGCGATTCCGGGAATTTTTAAGCACACAGAAAAGAGGGAAGTGTATATGACACGCCAGTACATCATCAGGGCACCTGAACCTGACAGAGGTGAGACTCTGCAGACATGCCCGATATGCCGTAAAGAGACGAATGTTGGTGACAACGCCTGCCCGGGATGCGGGTATAAATTCCCGGCACAGACCCGGCGTTCCCGGCATTCCCATGAATCTGTTATCAGTTTCCCGCGTTCTGCTGATTCAATTACCGGGAAAGAATTGATTTTTTTGTAAGGATGGGGGGAATCTGGTTCGCGTCTTTTTTTGCCCGCGATGAGCAAGAACCTCCGGCTGTATTACAGCAGGATCCGGCAGCACTTCAGGGGGGTTCTGCAGTAAGTGCAACCGCGGGAGTGTCGAAAATTTACGGTTCAAATCTCCAAAAGCAATGTTCGGTCACTGGATTGGATTCTAATTTTTATTAGAGACTGACATGTACTTTTTAGAAAGTTATTTTGTGGGTAGCGGGAGGAGCCCAGCTACATAGTCCGAACCACCAAAAAAAAGGAGCCAGAGGGCTAATATTACAAGGATTACGGCTAGACCTGCTATCACAACCTTGCCAATATAACTAAAATCTCCCGATGATGTACTTCGTCTTGCCAAAAGTTTTCACCTCACTTAATAAAATATTATTTTTCTGGGAATAAAAATATCAAGGGTCGTGCATCTGGATGAGAGAAATATTCTATCAACGATTGACTACATCAGATGGAATGTCCACGGCGTCTTAAATCCAATTAGCCAATTCACTTCGACCGGTCCTGGTTCAATCCGGGTTTTGGTTACATTCCGGGTTTTCATGACGTCTCTGTTTTTTGTAACCCATTGGTACTTTGGAACATCTCGGGATTGTTCATAGACCCCAGAAGTAGGACAGGAACACTCATCGCAATAATATGAGGGGACAGTGTTGGGATCAGAAGTATAATGGGAGCAATGACATGGCGAGTCACACTTTTTCCAATAATAACCCTCCGGAGTAGCGTCCCTGTCACTGGAAGTGTGTACCTCCTGCCAGGTTTCTTTTATGGATGTCACGTCCATAGCCGTGTAAGTTTCCTGAACAGAGTATGTTTCTGTGTCCAAATATGAAACCTCAACATCCGCAATGATCGTTTTTGTCGGTACAACAATTAAAAAAACCACTATTAACAGGAACAATATTCCGACAATGGAAAATAAATTTAGTTTGGCCTTTTTTTCCGGGACTGGTTTTATTTTTGTGGCAGATACTTCTGGAGAAAATTGTGGGTTATGGGGGGATTTTTTTTCCTTAAAATGATTCCCACAATTGGGACACACCTCATTTTCGATTGCTGTAAAATTTTTACATTTTGGGCACGTCTTGAAATCTAACATTTTCGAAACAGTTTCCCTATTAAAAACAGATACGTTATAGTTTTCGAATGAATGATACCGTGATTAGGACAATGCCGCTATGCGTTTTTATTGGTTGGATGTGTTCGGGCTGTGGGCAAATGCAGAAGGAGTAAGTGAATCAAGCAATCCAAAAATTACCTCTCGGTCTTTTTTGAAACGATCGGTCGAGGGATTAACTAATACTCCTTCTGTTTTTCAATAATTATATCGAGTGACCGAGCTTAATCATCGAATAAACAAGTGTAATTGCAATGAACAGATGGCAATACGCGATCGCAGTAATCCTCCTTCTTTTTCTCATAACAATAACCCCGGTCATCGCGGCGGACTATTACGGATCTTTAACAGATGAGGCATCTTCTGCTGACGGCACATTTACAATAAAAAGCACGGAAAACAGTACGATCTGGTTTTTTGAAAAGGGGAACAATGCCTCAATATGGACCTATAACATCCGTGGAGAGATCTGGTCGGTTGCAATCTCTCCCGATAGTAAAAATATTGCCGTTGGATCCGATGGTGGATTTATCTGGCTTTTTGATCAGAAAGGAACCGCTGTCTGGAATAAAACATTCGGCAAAGCGGGTATCAAATCCATAGCATTCTCAAAAGATGGACAATACCTTGATGCCTCGAATTTCATGAATCAGGCATTTTACATCTCGATACAAGGAAATCGTGCGACCCGTCCGGTATCCACAACAATTTCAGTTGTTCCGTCAAGCACTACCGTATTAACACCGGCACAAACTCCTTTAAATCTTGATCTGTCCTGGATCGGATCATTTGTCAGCAACAACCAGACCCTGCTCATTGGGATAATCGTTGGCCTGGGTATTGCAGGAATTGCCTGGTACGCAGTATCACGCCGGGGATACCGGCAAAGGGGAATAATTGCGTCGGTATGGGATCTCATTACTCTGAGAAATTTCACAATCTTTTCCCTTTTGCTTATGCTGGTCGGAATTTTACCCTCCTTCTACCCGCTCAACAATTATTCAGAAATGCTCCAGACCGCTTTTGAAATCGGTATCATCTGTTTCCTGCTTGCATATTTCATTTATGCTTTGAAATACTGGGATTCAGACAACACGTTATGGGCAGTTCTGATGGTGTCCATCCCCTTGTTAGCCTACTTTCTGGCAACATCAAAAATTTCCGAGTCGACAACGAATATTATCTTTTATCTCGCTATTCAGTTTTGCTTCTATGCTATCGTTTCGGCAATAGTACTGTACGTTTGTAATATCGTGAAAATGGGTATCGAGGGGATTTTTTCCGGAAGAACCCGGAGGTCTTTGAGGTATTCCTCTCCAGAGTTTTCGTACGCAATTCTCGGCGTAGTCATTGTTTCTTTTCTCATGGTGAATGCCGGAAGTGTTGGGATATTCACCGGTAATACCGACATGGTAACCCAGTCCCTCCAGATGATGATCTCTCCCGGTTATCCATCTGCCAATGCAGGTACAGGCACCACTTCTGCGAATTCAGAGAATTTACCCATCCCAACACTCCCGCCGGATATTGTGAAAAATATTGAGAGTTCTGTAGGAAATGCAAAGCCCGCTATCGATATTTCAATGCTGGAAACGGAAATTCATACCAAGATTAACGAGCAGCGAAGAAGCGATGGCCTTTCCCCTCTGAGTTACGATGCATCACTTGCATCCATCGCACGAAAACATAGTGCAGACATGGCCCGGAACAATTATTTTTCACACAACAATCTTCAGGGTCTTGATCCTTCAGACCGGGCAACCCGTGACGGCTATTCCTGTTACAAAAATTATGGATCGTTTTACACAACCGGTCTTGCAGAAAATATCATGCAGAACAATCTCTACGATTCGGTTACCTACTACAATGGAATTCCCCGGTATGACTGGAATACACAGGAAGAGATTGCCCAGTCAACCGTAAGTGGCTGGATGACCAGTGCTGGGCACCGGAGGAATATTCTCACCTCCACGTATGATAAAGAAGGAATTGGTGTAGCGATAGCTTCAGATGATAAAGTGTATATTACCGAGGATTTTTGCTAATGGGTATGAACAGGAAAAATTTTATTGATTTTTTTGCGCTGTAGAAAACATGTTAAGAAATTATCACCGCCATCGCGGCCAGTCCCAGGTTGACAACCTGACAAATCCTCAACTGCCTTATCACTGTGGGGATTGGGCAAGTCGAAGCCCCTGACGAATTATAACGAATTGTAATGATTTCAAAAGAGCATCATTTCGTAATCGGATCCCAATTTTGAAACTACAATCGCGATCATGATCGCGATTAAAAACCGTTCCGGAAAAATCAGTGATCGATTTTCGTTTCGCAATCGGATCCCGATTTTCATGTGAAAATCGATCTGCGATTGAAAACCGGTTTTGAGACCGCAATTACAGACGGAACGTGAAATCGGATCCCGATTCTCATGTGAAAATCGATCAGCGTTTTTGATCTCAGAATCGATCAGCGATTTACATTTTCAAATCGATCTGCGATTTTGAAACTGTAATCGCGATCACGATCGCGATCAAAAACAAATCCGGATCAATCGCGATCTGATTTTGATCGCAGAACCGGATCCCGGTTCTTCCGGTAAAATCGATCCATGGATGTTTTCTACAGAGCAAAAAAATTACACCAGTAATCAACGGCTATTATTTCAATAATTTTTGAAAATGATAGCAATCTGCTTCGTTTTTTTTAAAAACAGGAAAATCAAGCGTTTATCGCAGAACCGCTCCTGAAAATCCCCCCGATTGCCGGGCCGCATTAAATGGCGGGTTTTTGAGATCAGATCCGCATATGCGCGTATTTTGGCCTTGAAATGGCAGTTCGTTGAATCTACAGGTTCTAAATATTTATTAATGACCTGTGCTACAATGGGTACATGTATGGAAGAAGGGATGTGAAAAAGTCGAAACGACTGAAGGGAATTCAGTACAAGGGATGGAAGGATGTGGGCGAACACATCCCTCCGGACCTGACCACCCAGAGGCGGCAGGGAGAAAATATCTCAATCAAGTATCTCTGCTTTCCTCTAATTAAGGTTACGATGTTATCCAACTCTGATAAACAACACTTACCGGCTGTATAGCACGGGCTATACTCCACCGTTAAGGGGAAACCAGATTATGCCGAAGACAAATATCAGACGGAAAAAATCAACCCCGCAAGAGGTTGATCAGCTGTATCGCATTGATGACTATCCCACGAAAGGGATTATCCCAATGATGTTGGATCTGGTGGAACTGCTGCCAGACGACATGAAACCTCATGGAAAACGGATAGTAGGCGTTATGACTGGATCAATAATCGCAATCCTATCCATATTCCTGATCGGGGTTTTTGTCGCCAGCCTGACAGGCCACTCTGATCAGATCATGAACATCTTTGCAGCAACCATCATTGGTGTGGGAATTGTATCTGTGGCGACTATTGCCCGTACAACCAAAACCATCACCCAGTAATTTTTTTAGCCTATTTCCGGGGTCATAAGGTTTTGTTGTAGATCCCGCATACTACAAAGCGTATATATCCCGCAGTATAACACGTGCAGGAACACCCGGCCCAACCGGTAACAAGGCGCAAGAGGAAGAATAAATCCCGGCGCCCGCACCACCCCGGCCGGCACTCAAGGAGACTCTGAAAATGACAACAATTCAAAGAGCGAATGCTCTGGAAAAAGAGGTGATCACATGCCCCGCGGCCCGGCCGGACGAGCCGCCGGTCCCGGAAGGATCCTTCAGGATTCTCCGACGTAAAAAACCGACCCCTTTCCAAAACCGCCATATCTTTCACCGGGGACGAGATGGGAGATGGCCTTGACTGATAGAGCGGCCCTGAAAACGGGGTATTTGCGGCCCGCTATTTTCGCAGGTCGAAACCCGGTTTAAACAGTTTTTTCCAGAAAACAGCTGATTTAATGAGAGATTGTTCCGGTCGTTGACACCCGGAACATCCTGTCAAATCCGGCCTTCGTCCTTTTGCCAAACGGAGCCCTAACAGGGCTTATTTTAGATATGCTTTTTTCTCAGACCCCCACTCTGACAGATGAGTGGGGTACGATCCGGGTGAAAAATTCAATCCCCATCGTTTGAAAATTTTTCAGAAAAAAATCCGGTTTTTTTCAAATTTTTTAAAAAAAGTGCGAAGCGGCTCACTTGAGCTTTTTCTCGAGCTTCTTGAGCTTCTTCTTGGCGCTCTCGCTCCCAGAAGCCGCCTGCTTCGAGAGCTCTTCTGCCTTGACCTTCTTCGCCTGGTTCAGCTTCGTCAATTGTTTCTTACTCGTTGGCATACAATCACCTTAGCTTTTTTCCTTCTTAAAAATATCACTGCGTCCGCCTTCGTCGTGGATTACACAGGGTTATGGCCCTTCAGTCGCGGGGCGCTCCTGTGATCTCACCGAAGATGCTGCGGCATTTCCCGCGAGAAAATCCCGCCGCCGCTCTCCCGCATCACCCGCCAAGCAGCATCGAGAACCCGATGATCACCATCAGGATCGCAAAGAGGACCTGCAGGTTCCTGCCGGAACAGGAATGGGTAAACCGCACGCCGATGCGGGCAGCCGGGATCGTGGTCACGGCCAGGATGGCAAACGTCAGCAGGTCCACGTAACCAACCGAGTACGGGGGGAGCCCGGCCACGCCCCACCCGGTGATCATGTACGCGATCACCGCCCCGCACGAAGAGAAGATCAGGCAGGCCGATGACGTGCCGACCGCCCGGTGGATCGGGTACCCGAACAGGAGGACGAGAACCGGCACGAGCAGCGCACCACCGCCAAGGCCGGTCAACCCTGAAAGGATGCCGATGCAGAACCCGGTGGCCAGGAACTGAATACCCGATCCCCGCATCTCGCATTCAGCACATTCCCGGATGTGCCAGAACATGCGGACAGCGATAATGAGGATAAAGATCGCAAAGAACAGCCGGAGCACGTGGCCCGGAACCTGCGATGCCGCAACCCCTCCCAAAAGCCCGCCGAAGATCGCGGCAACTCCCATCGGCAGGGCAGCGTGCCATTCCACTGCCTTGTGTTTGTGGTGGGCCAGCGCCCCGCTGATCATGGTCGGAAGGATCACGGCAAGCGAGGTCCCGAAGGCAAGCCGGGTGGCAAGCGTGGAGTCCATCCCGCCAAGGGTAGAGAGCCAGAACTGGACCGGCGTCATCAGCGATCCGCCGCCAACACCAAAGGCACCGGATTCAATACCGGCCACAATCCCGGTAACAACGAGTATCACATACTGGACGAGGGGTTCCATGGCGGCTCCGGATAATCTGCTGCAGAGTTATTATATCCGTGATCTCAATAGTCTAACCGGGTAACCACCATGGGAAAAGCAGCACTCCTGATCATCGATATGCAGAACGATTTTGTCCTTGAGGGAAAACCGCTGAAAGTCGCGGGGGCACCGGCCGTGATCCCGAAGATCCGGGCCGTGCTCGCGGAGTTCCGGAAACGGTCCCTGCCGGTCATCCATGTCCTGAGGGTGCACCGGGCCGACGGTTCGGACGTGGAGATCATCCGGAAGGAACTCTTCGGCAGGCAGCCGTTTGCCGTTGCCGGCACCGCAGGTGCAGCAGTCATTGACGAGCTGGCACCCATGAATGGGGAGGTTGTGCTGGAGAAGACCCGCATGAGCGCATTTATCGGTACGGAACTCGACCTGGTGCTCCGGACGCTTGGCGTTTCAACCCTTTTCGTGTGCGGGATCCAGACACCGAACTGTATCCGGACGACTGTCTTCGATGGTATTGCCTACAATTACCAGGTCGTTTTGATCGATGATGCAACCGGGGCTGCCTCAGATGAAATTCACCGGGCCAATGTCCAGGACATGCAAAACATCGGCGTCCGGATCGTAAAAGCGGCGGAAATACCCGGCATCTTCGGTTGATTGCCGGACAAAAAAAAAATTAATGCTTCCGGATATATTCCCGGAGCAGCCAGACCCCACCGACAATGACAACAATATAGTAGATTGCCGAGACGATGGGAACGAACTGGCTGGAGATCCAGGTCCTGATCAGTTCCTGGATAACGAAATATAACTGGAATGTTGCAATCAGGACGAAAAGACCGATCACGATATACGCGAGACCGAGCCAGTCGTTTCCGGACTTCTTGTCAGCGAGGATTGGATCCTGCCATTTTGTCATGGGGGCCTCCTTCGGGGGGATATACGACGAATTTTCTTTTGTCTGTTGTGTAGTTTCTTCACTGGTCATGGCTTCCGCCTCCTGATCTGGACAAGGAAGGCAAGAGCACCGAGAGCGACAAGCACCAGCGGCGCACCAAAGCCGGGGGATTTGGTTGCATAAGGATAGGGAGCCGCTGTTGGGACCGCATACCCGGAATCCCCGACAAATTTCGAGGTCTCGATCTGCTTGGTCACGAACTGGGTGTCCTTGGCCACCTGCATCCCGGGCCGGAGCCGGACATTGCCCTCGCCCCGCTTGACAATGGTCTCGTTCTTCCAGACCAGCACTTCCACGACATAATTGTACTGGTCGGGGACCGAGAGGGCCACGCTGGATACCCGCGTGGCATCCGGCTGGATGCTCTCCACGTGGGCCCGCTGCTTATCGGCAAGCAGCCCGGCATCTTCCTCCTTTGCCTTTACTTCGATATCGAACGCACCGCTCGGGACCCGGTTATCGTTGGTGAAATAGATATCCGTCTGGATGGTTGCCCGGTCTCCCGCCACCTTCTTGACAAGGAAATCGATGTCAGTGATGGACAGGCCGGTCTCCTGGATATCGGGTGTGAGCCGCTCGAGGTTATACACGGTCTTCTCTCCCTGTCCCTTGCGCTGGCCGTTCTCGAAGACCGTGCTGACCAGGCGATACGAGCCGGTCCGCGGGAGGATAATGGTCTGAGAAACGGACCCGGTACCGAGGATCCCAAGGAATCCGGCATCGCTGGCCTGTTCGGCGACTACAAGCCCGCTTGTCGTGTCATATGCCCTGAGCTGGACGCGGGAGATACCGGACGAAACCCCGTAGGTGTTCTGGACTTCCGTCGTTACATTCAGGATGACCTCGGCCCCGGTCACCTTTTCCGCCCCGACCGTGATGCCGGTGACCGCAACGGAACTCTCCTTGAGACAGCCGGCGCTCGCGGCCAGCATCGCGAGGCAGATAAGGAGCACGACAGGCAGTGCGGTATGGATGTGATTTTTTGCCATGGAAACTCTGATGACCTGTTTTATTTTTATGTATTAATGCGTAACGATTTTATATCGCAACGGTTGCCCCTGCCGGCACCGGCTTTATCAGCGAATATCCCGGAACAGGCAACGAAGGAGAGGCAACGAAGGAGCCGGATGGTCATGATCTGAAAAAAAACTGTTTTTCCGGGTGCTCTCCTGCACGGCATCCATGAGGACCCGGTTTTTTAGTAATCCCTATTCGCAGTACGGATCGTTTGCCCATTCTTCAATAATTCTTTTGGGAGGCCGGCCGCCGCGGTGGTGCCTGCCCTGTGCAGATGAGCGGTCGTGTTCGGTCTCCTCCTCATCGTCATTACCCGGTTCTTTTCCCGTTGTTTCCGGGGATTTTTCCGGAGCGGCCGGCCGGGGGGACTGCTGCTGGTCGCGCCGGTGCGGGTCGCGCCGCCCGCTATGATGCCGGGATCGGTCCCGCCGGTCATTCCTCCGCGGCCCGGAGCCCTGGCCCTGCGGGGTTGTGGGCTGCTGCCCGGTCTGCTGCTGCGGGGCCTGCGATTGCTGCTCCCCGGTATTCTGTGGCTGCGGAGTTTCTTCTGCCATAACTGTCAGACTGATTAATCGGGGCAGGAACCATAAAAAACATTCCGTCTTTTCACGAGCCTGCAAAGACCGGAAAACCCGGGGATCTTCATCTCCACAGGTGTGAGGATCACAGAAACCCGGCAGATCCCCATGGGTCCCATAAAAATGAACACCTATATACATCAACGTTTAATTTGTAACAATCCAGACTGCTGGTGCCCCATGTCCAACGTTACCACCCTCCTCGACTCAAAAAGTGTTCCTGAAGCCAAGGCCGCACTTATCTGTCCCTCGCGAAACGAGACGTATTCGTACAAACGGCTCCGGGACGAGATGAACCGGGTGGGCCGTGGCCTCCTGTCGCTTGGCGTGAAGAAAGGAGACCGGGTGTGCATCTATCTCGACAGTTCGCCGGAGTACCTCATCAGTTATTTTGCCATCTGGCGGATCGGTGCCGTTGCAGTACCGACCAACATCGTGTACCGCGGCAAGGAACTGCTCCATGTGATCAACGATGCCGGTGCCTGCACGGTTATCACTGACCTCACGGGAGCCGAAATCATCGGGACAATCCGGGACGAAGCCCCCACGATCTCCCATATCGTCTGCACGGGCGGGGTATGCAACGGGTCTGTTGCATGGGACTCGTTCCCGCCGGTACCGGAGAACACGCGGGCAGCCAACTGCTCGACCGAAGATCTCTGCCATATCCAGTATACGGCCGGCACAACGGGCAGGCCCAAGGGCGCCATGCTCACGCACGGCAACTGGATGACCGCCCTTGATACCGAGCGGGACGCCCTCCGTCTCCGCCCGGTCGATGTCTACCTCGGGATTTACCCCATGGGGCATGTCGGACTGTCGTGGGGACTTGCGGTCATCCGGGCCGGGGGTACCTACGTGATGATGGAACGGTTCGACCTTGATCGGTATCTTGAGCTTGCATCCCGGTACAGGGTCACGGTGCTTGCCGGTATGCCGCCCGTCATCCATTCCCTTGTCCACTCCCCGCCCGGCACCGAAGAACAGCTTGCGTGTGCCCGCGTGATCATTTCCGGCGGGGGCCAGCTCCTGCCGGTGGTCTGGGAAGCATTCGACAAGCGGTACCATATCCCGGTCGCGAACTCGTACGGGCTCTCGGAGACCATCGTAATTGGTTCCGGTACCACCACGCTTCCCGAGTATCCCCTCCTGACGAAGGGGTACCAGAGCGTGGGGGTGGCGGTCGGGTATACCGAGATCCGGATCGTTGATTCCGGCGATCCGGAAAAGGAGCTCCCGTACGGCGAGTGCGGGGAAGTCGCCATCCGCGGACCGGCCGTGGCAACGGGGTACTGGAACCTGCCGGAGGCAACCCGCGAGGTTTTCCGGCCGGACGGCTGGTTCCTCACCGGCGATATCGGCAACCTCGATCCTGATGGCATACTCTGTATTACCGACCGGAAAAAGGACATGATCATCATGTCGGGCTGGAAGATCTACCCGACTGAGGTCGAGAACGTGATCATCCGGCACCCGGCAATCGCGGATGTGGCTGTCTTTGGCGTACCCGATGAGCGAAAGGGCGAAGTACCGGTTGCTGCAATCATGTTCCGGCCCGGGATGACGCTTGATGAGAAAGAACTCGAGGCATATTGCCGCGACCAGATGGCGAGCTATAAAATCCCGAGGAAGATCATGGTCACCGATTCACTGCCCCGGGTCCACGGGTGGAAACTCCTCCGCAGGGAACTGAGGGAAAAGTTCAGCAATTTACAAACGTAAGCAGTCCTGCGGAAATTCTGCGCAAAACCTGCAAAATGCCCAAAAACATTTATTGGGCTTGAAAATATAGTATCATTCAGAGTGTAACGTGGTCGACACCAGTAGCCGTATTCAGGATATCCCGAGTATCGGCCGGGCAAAACGGCGGAAAACCGGTATCGTGGGTCTCAACCTGCTTCTTGACGGGGGATTTCCCGAAGGGACCCTTGTGATGATTTACGGTACGCCAGTCGCCGGTGTTGACCTGGCAGCGAACCAGTTCTGGAAGGGCGAAGAAGGAGAAGAGGGCACGTACCTGATGAATGACGGGGACGTGGATGTCGGCATGGTTGATGCTACCGATATGCACCCGGACCTCTACCTGACCCAGATGGCCGGCAGCAGGATCGTTGTCGACTCGCTCTCGACCATCATCGTGAAGTACGGTATCGATGTCGCCATCAAGTTCCTCCGCCATGCCCGCGAGGAGATGAGGAAACGGAACGCGAATATGGTATTCGTGGTGTATACCGGTATTCACCTGCCTATCGAGATGACGAAGATCATGAGGGCCGCAGATATCGTCATCGAGTTCAAGACCGAGATCAGCCAGTCCGATATCGAACGCACGCTCGCTGTCCAGAAGATCAAGGACGCTGCAGCACCCCAGCGCCTGCTCTCGTTCATTATCACCGAAAAGGGTATTGAAGCATCAACCACCTCGCGGGTTGTCTGATCCGGATATCCGGCCCGGAGTTTCTTTCTGGTTCCTGCCGGATTGCTGTTCTTTGCCAGCTGCCGCGGTTTCCCCTGGTGCAGGATAAAACAGTGCAAATCCCAACTTCTTTGAAATCCCTCATTAAAATTGGATTAAAAGAAATTCAAAAAGAGATTTTCAGAATTTTAAAAAACAATATTTAAGTATTATAGATAATTTTAAAATTTTCCCGCATCAGGTTTATATGAACACTAATGCCACCTTTCTTTAATGCCCGAAATCTCCCAGGCCAAACCTGAAGCTCACTCCCGGACTGCTGCCGGAGGTTTTTCCTTTTCTGAGGAAGAGTGTAAAAAGCGGCAGACCGGGATTGTCGGACTGAACCTTCTCCTGGACGGGGGATTTCCCAAGGGAACGCTCATCATGATCTACGGGTCGCCGACTGCCGGCATCGACATTGCGGCCAAACAGTTCTGGCGGGCGGATGGCGAAGAAGCCGGCACGTACCTGATGAATGACGGGGACACGGAAGTCGGGATGGTCAATGTCGGGGACGTCCACCCGAGTATGTACCAGGACTGGATGATTGGCGACCGTATGGTCATTGACTCGCTCTCTTCACTCGTGATAAAATACGGCATTGATGCAACGCTCGGGTTCCTGCGACAGGCCCGTGAGGAGATACGGGAAACGAAATCCAACATCATGTTCCTTGTCTATGATGGCGTCCACGAGCCCATAGAAATGACAAGGCTCATGCGGATATCGGATATCGTTATTGAATACAAGACCCAGATCAGCCAGTCCGATATCGAGCGCACTCTCGCGGTCCAGAAGATCAAGGGCAGTGCAGCACCCCTGCGCCTGCTCCCGTTCATCATCACCGACAAGGGTATCGAAGCGTCAACAACCTCACGGGTCGTGTGAGGGAATCTGACGACACGGGTGCCCGGGCCGTTTTCTTTTTTTTTTATTCCGTGTGCTTGTGGCCCTTTGGCATCATGTCCGTTTTCATGGGAAACGGACATGATGCCGTAAGCCACAAGCACACAAGATGAAAATTGAATAGTCCGGGCCCTGATGTAAGAACGTGG
>JBAZHD010000008.1:0-62936 GCA_041652515.1 Methanoregula sp. | reverse complement strand
TTGACAGCGTTGTCTTAAAACCCCCGCACCCCAGGACCCGTTTTTTTGAACTGGTTATTATGGAGTACCGCGACAGCAATTCGTCCCTGATCGATGACCTCCACATATACCCGGTTCAGGCAAAACAAAATCCCGGTTTTTCACTTCTCGGGATCACCCTGAAAAAAGGGACATGGGAGATCTCCGAACGGATCTACAAGAAAGCTAACACAACCGAGATCCAGTGGATCTACACGGATGATTTTCATCTGTTCGCCATCACGCATGCGACCGAACACCTTGATACAATTGTCGATCAGATCGTCAGCAAGATCGACGATATCGCAACCTCAATCCAGAGCGGTTACCGGGTCTCCTCCCACATGGAAAACCAGCGGATGCGGCGGGAGTCGTTCGATTCTGTTGTCGAAAGCCACAACGGCATTACCATCAACAAGACTGCCATCCTCAAGCATCCTGAATTCCAGCTGGTTGCAGAACTCGGAGACGGCGACCGGAAGAAGATGCAGGACGAAATCCTGCGCGATCTCGTTGCGCTCGGTGCAACACTCGATACTTTTGGTGGTTCGAACAAGATTATTGCCAAGATCGAGATCCCGGAAAAGACCGATATCAACAAACAACTGGCTCACATAGAAGAACTCCAGGATTTGGGCTGGCTCTTTGAGTAACGAATAGCTCATCAGGCCATAAACAACAAAAGAATCTTAAGGTTCTTCGACCGAAATCTTCAGAATTCTTAGGAAATCATCCCCGGTTGCTCATGAGCCGATGCGGTTCATTGGCATCGCTTCTCCCGTTTCACCCCACGTTTTGCGATTTTCTGCACGTCGAAGAACATTCGGTTCTTCTCCAGCCCGGAATTTCGTATTGGTCTTCCCCGGGAGCGTATGAGATGCAACAGAAATATCTGAAGAAATATTTTCTAACGGGAGAAGTACTCTTTTTTTCCCGGGATGTGAAGAGCAGCTGAATATTCCTCGATAAAATCAGCATCGATTAGCAAATCGATATACACCATCTGCCGGCTTGTATCATGTGCTTTCTTACGGATTTCCTGGGAGAGGAGACATGCCATCGCACCGGCGAGCGATCCATTCCCTATCCCCCGGTAGTGTGCTTTTGCAAAATCAGGAATGATACCAAACGCAACAATATTTTTCATATCCGAGAATGCCCCGAATGCTCCGGCCAGGTATACATGGCGGACATCCCGGATACCCACCCGGTACTTTTTCAGGAGCACGCCGACAGCACCGCATACCGCTGCTTTTGAGTCCATCAGGTACATCATGTCATGGCTGGTGATGCAGATGTCCCGGCCGGTCCCGGTCTTATCGCCGGGTACGAGCACGAACTCCGGTCCTTCATCTCCCGGATGAACTCCGGGTTTTGACTCGACCAGTCTCCCGGTGAAGTCAAGGATACCGGCCGATACCATCGCTGCTGCTGCATCGATGATACCGGAACCGCAGATCCCCCGGGGAAGTTCATCCTGTATTGTGGAGAACGAGACCTGACAACTGGCAGGATCGATGGTGACATGGTCGATGGCGCCCCGCATTGCACGCATACCGGATGAGATTCCGGCTCCCTCAAATGCCGGGCCGGATGCACATGATACCGATGCCAGCCAGGACGCGTTACCAAGGACTATCTCCCCGTTTGTCCCGAGGTCGATCATGAGCGAAATATCCTGTGATGCCGCCATACCGCTCGTGATAACATCGCCAACTGCATCGCCTCCGATGAAACGGCTTACGGCCGGGAGGATGTAGATGTATGCATCCGGATCCGATTCGATCCCCAGGGAGTGTGCCCGTATAATAACCGGATCGCGGGAAATGTCCGGGTTTGGCTGTTCAAGTCCCCGCGTATCCAGCCCGAGCAGGAGGTGGCTCATAACCGTATTTCCGGCAAGACAGAGATCTGTAATCGATGATACCGGGACCTGTGCTGTGGTTGTCAGTTTTCCAATTACCTCGTTGATGCTCTCCGCGGCTGCCTCCTGGAGCTGCGTTAATCCTGCCGGTGCCTTGGCATACGCGATCCGGGTCAGGAGTTCCTCCCCATAGGTGATCTGGCGGTTCAGGGTTGACGCTTCAGCAAGGACAGCACCGTCAGCAAGGTTGACAAGAACCCCCGCAACCGTTGTTGTCCCTAGGTCAAGCGCAACACCATACAGACGATCCATTGTATCGCCGTTTTCAATCCGGATTACTTCGGGATACCCGTTCGCGCTGGTGATAGTGACCGTGACCGTTTTATCAGCAGAGAGAAGTTCATCGTGCTGCTGCCGGGTCATATGCGGGCGGGTACCGGTATATCCTTCAAGACGGAGCGAACGGTGGAAGAGTGAGAGATGGCTTTCCGGTTTTTGCTGGAGAAGATATTTTTTTACTACTGGCGACGGGAGGGTATGAAGATCAGAATACGACAACAGAATACGGGGTGTGTCAATACGGCTCTCGACCGGAAGTGCGAATTCGCAATTACCGGTGATCAGGGTCTGGCAGGCGCGACAGTACCTGCGTTCAATTTCCACCGGTGTCAGGCCTTTGATGCTTTCAGGCGAACCTGCCGTGCAGGAGCCGGAAAGATAGATCACCCGGCACTTGTTGCATTCCCCTTTTCCCCCGCAGATACTCTCGAACGGTATCCCCGCCTGCCGTATGGCGTCAAGAACCGTGGAATTCCAGGGAACCGTGACGAGCTTGTTCACGGGATGGAAGAGAACACGGGCTGTCTCAGCCATATCCTGCCTCGCCATGAAGGGGATCGGGAAATTGTGCGTGCGGGCAGAACATGGTAGCAACTCAGGTCCGGGTAATCTGACTTTGACAGGTCAGGCTGATTTTGGGGGCCAGCGTTCGCGGAGGTACTGCGGCAGCCCCGATGAATCCTTGGGGCCGACAAGGATCTTCCAGCCGCTCGCCTCTTCAGTCTCGCCACTCAGCCGGGCTGCAAGACCGGGAATGATGAGGGTTTTATGATCGACAAAATTCTCCGCTTCTGTCTCCTTCAGGGCAGAAATGATCGATTCTGCGGAGAAGTACCTGCCGGCAACGGCACTCTCCACACTGAGGCCTCCGGTATCAACCACAATAAGGTAGCAGTCAAAACCGGCTGTCTTGATGTCGGATTCCACGGTGAAGAAGGTAAGGGCATAATTGGTGGTGACAAGAACCGGGGAATTCTTATTGGGATGCCCGAAGGTCCTGATACCGGCTTCCACCGATACCGGTTTTCTCGGGTCCGTGTACAGGTTGAAGCGCCAGATCAGCTGGGGCAGGATTACCCAGCCATCGAGGCTGTGCATGATGAGCAGGTCCGCGTACCGGGACATGAGCATGGAGGCCGTAATTGTTTCACGCCATTTCAGCACGTCCATGGAGATTTCCTCACCGGTCCAGACTGCCAGCGGGACCCCCAGCAGCGGGTGGCCGAAGAGCTCATCGAGATCGCGGCAGGCAGCTGCCCGTATGGCGGTAAACGTATGAAGGGTTTCAGAAAGGCCGTCTTCCGCAAGAGTCCCGGGATCAAGTACCAGGTCGGTAAGACCACAGGCGTTCAGGGTTTTTACCAGGCTGCGCAGGAGGGCAGGATCCCCGTCGCTATGAACGACAAGCGGGACGTGGAAGGCCAGCGCAAGGTCGGTCATGGCTTTCCAGTTCTTTTCTGTCACTGCATACAGGAGAGGCCGGCGGTCTTTAGATTCTGCAAGGCCCGCTTCCATGACTACCGGATCGAGCGTGCAAAGGATGAGCGGGAGTTTTGTTGTACCGGCAACCGTTCTGACTGCCTTGCCAAACGCCGCCGGATCTCCGGAGATCGAACGGATGGCAATTGCGTTAAGGACCAGTTTCCTGCCAATGTAATTGTAGGAGAACTGCTCAATCCGGCGGACCCGCGCACGCAGGTCCTCTTCGGTCATCAGGTCATCCACGTCAATAGCAACCGATGTCGGGTTGTGGTACGTGAACTCATGGCGCTGCAGGACATATTTTCCGCCAATGGTGCACTGCTGGGAGCCGGTGCCGAATGTTACAGCCCTCACCGGGGGTGCAAGAAGAATCCCGAGATCGGAACGAAAAGCCTGGTACTCAGCCGTGAAGAGTGGCGGGCAGTCTGCTAGCACGAGTTCGCCATTCACGAGCTTGGTAGCAAACGCCATGCAGTTGGATTCATGACATTCCTGGCAATTGGTCTTTGGCAGCAGCCTGTAAACATCGATCGGGCTGATCTCGCGGATACTTTTTTTCCGCGGCTCTTTTGGTATCGCCCCGTTTGTCATGATATCCTCGCACCTACCCAGTCCCGCACCGGTCTCGCACCGGTTGTCCCGTTGTTTCCCAGCCGGTGGATTACGTCCTTAAGGGTCAGAACCGATGCCGGGTGCATCATCATGAAGAGATCGATGCCGGCAAGCAGCAGGGTCAGGGCATTCAGGGTCTCCCAGACCGGGCCACGGAGTTCGCGGGGGCCGTACTCGGGTGGCATTGCCATCCATGCCTCGCGGGCTGCCCATGCATTCGTGGCTGCAGAGATGACCGGGTGGGCAAGTTCGGTATCGCCCATCAGGGCAGCATAGCGGGCCCGCTCATGAATGGTAAAGGAATACTCAAGGCCATACCCGAGCGCAACCGTTGTCAGGTCCATGACGATCTGTTCCGGGGGAATATATTCATACAGGCGCCGGTTGAGTTCTTTGGCATTATTCAGTTCAAGCCCGGTGAACGCGAGCAGGAGATGACCATGATCGCGGGCTGCTTTTGCAACGGTCGGAAGCGTTTTTGCTTCCGCCATATCAAGCGTAACCGAGTTCAGGAGGAGCCGTTCACCGTCTGCCATTGCGGCTACTTCAGCAAATACCGCGGCATCCTTCTTCGGGTCGCCACAGCCACCGATGATGAGCGGGACGTCTACTGCCTGCAGGATCTCCTCGACCGTCTTTGCGGCCTGCCGTGGCGATGCGTCCCGGAAGAGCGGGTCTGTGCTCATCAGGTGGATCGTAATGATATCGGCACCGAACTTTTTCACGTTCATCCGTGCCCATTCAGCCGGATCTTCCATAACATCCGCGACATGCTCGCGGAGCACTTTTGGAAGCGCGACTTTCATGTCAAAGACGTCCAGGGATATCGCGGGAGAGTGGACCGGGGGAATAAGGGCGTCAGCATACGCGGGAGTTTTTGCTCCACCTATGGTAATTGAACGTGACCTGCTTCCGCCTTCAGTTTTTGTCGCGCCGAGCGTTACTTCCCGGATATGACCGGGATAGCTGACGGCCCGGGGCTCGTACGTTTCACGGAGCAGCTCGGTGGGTTTCTGCGGAAGCTGCGGGTGCAGGGAGGAGGACCCCAGGGCCTGTGCAAGGCTCCCGGAAGGGATGAACAGGTCAAGGTCGCCGATCTCCATCGAGAAGTTATCGAGTTCCAGCTGCCGGACGCCCTGAAGGATTTCCAGGATACGCGGGGCCAGCGAAAATACATCGTTTTCATTCAGGCGATCGGGTTCCTTATTTTTTTTGTGCACCATATGGCTCACCTCCCATCCGTGACGGGGCCCTGATTGGCACGATGATCACTTTTTCCGCGGTTATCTTTGCATTCTTTAAGATAATCCGGTACCCGTTTGCGGTAATGGGGATATCCCCGGCGGAAAATACCTGGGGCCGGCCCTCGGTTGCACCGGCCGCGGTTTCGGCAGCGTTCCACCGCAGGACAACCGGGTGATTACCGGCTTCAAGATATTTCTTGAGATCAGGGATTGACTGTACTTCTTTTTCCGTGGCAATAGCCGGATACACTGACGCGGGAATGAAATCCTTTAACCGTTCTTTTGTCTCGGCCGGCATCCAGACCACCCGGTCATACCCGCCATCGGCATGAAGGAACCGGGGGGAACGCATGTACTCGATCGAAATACCGTGGAACCCGTCAACCTGCCGTCCCCCGGCAGTCGAGTCCGCCATGGTCGAGAACGGGAGGCCGTTCACAGTCACATCCCGGAATCCCCGGAGAACGATACCGAACCCATCCACTTCCGGGATGTAAAAGGCAATGCCTTCGAAACACCCGCAGGAGGTATGCGGGTACCCGAACGCAGAGTAGAGGAACACGCGGTTAATCTCCCCCATGGAGCGCTTTTTTGCGCTCTCATTGACACCGGTATATTCCCCGTTCTCTTCATCCACGCACTCGCCTTTTTCGATCGCGTAGATCGGCCCTTTCGGGTCGATACCTGCTGCGGCCCGTCCGTCAAACCAGCTGATTGCCCCACAGTTAGCGTACCGCTGCGGGGTGATGACACAGATATGGGTGGGGGCAAACGACTGGCAGAGGGCACAGCCATAGAAAACGTCGACATCCTTGTCGGCCAGTCCCCGGGCCCGGGCATCGCGGGCTTCGTATCGTTCAAGGGCTTCTTTGTGTAATGGCCGGATCTTTTCCGGATCGGTAATGAAGGTAATCTGGATCTTTTCGAGGATCGGAAGCTCGTTCCTGAAAAGTTCGAGCATGACCTGCCCGATGAACCGGAACGAGTTCAGCCCTTTTTTATACGATTTCTTCGAGAGCCGGATCCAGATATCGTACCTCTGGTTGAGGTGCATGAATCCTTCAATATAGTTGGAGTACTCATGAATACGTCGTTCGATAACCCCTTCAAGATCCGGCTCGACTTTTGAACCGGCAATTTCGACAAGGATCCCGAGCGGGTAATGTTTTCCTTCCTCCATGCTGCTGATATCAGGGCCGATGATAGAAATATCGCCATCGGTGATCGCATCAGCCGGCCTGACAAGGACAAGCTCGCACTTCTCCGTTTCGGCCGGACCGCCCAGCTCGATCTGCATGTCATTCTTCCGGACACGCTCGCCTTCATGGACAAGCCCGACTTCGACAGGTATACGTTCGAACATGGTACGCTCCTTTAGTCCCCCAGGCCGTCGACAATGCCCTTGAGATTGACGACCCAGTCCTTGATGGTGCTGTTCGGGAACGACCAGCTGGCATTGGGCTGGTACACGCAGTCGAGCGTCATGGTCTTGAGCTGCGGGGCAAAATGTTTCAGTCCCGACAGGATCGTCCATTCCATGTAATAGGGTAACCCGACAAAGATCGCGAGATCGTATGCATCTTTCCCGTCGAACCCTTTCCAGAGGGGGTCGGTCAGCCGGTTACCGATATCGACCGCAGGCATCAGGGCAGCCGGGGTGTACCCGCGGCTGAGGAATTCACGGTTGGTGCTCGCGGTGACAACAACCGGGATATGCGCTTTCGTTGCAAGATCGATAAGACAATCGATCAGCTTGATCCCTTCCACGTCATATTCGACAATCCCGTGACCCACGATCATGATCGGGCGCTTTGCCCGCCGTATCATCGCATCTGCGATATCGGGTTTCATGATGAGGGAAGCTTTCTTGGGCCCAGGTATCTCCGCGGTCTGCCAGGAGTCATTCAGCGGCATTGCAGATCACACCCTCTTCTTATGGATAAGCCGCGGGAGAAGTGTCGGGTCAGGAATCGGCTGCTCCTTCCAGTCATGCTGCTTCAGGTGATCGGCAACCTCGTCTCTCATGGTCAGGGGGATATCGGCAGGGTTCCTGACAAAAAGGTGGACATCAGGAGGGATCCCGCCAACGAGTCGCTTGTGCAGGTCGATATAATTGGCAAGCTTATTTGCCCTTCCCTTGCTGGTGTCATTAGGACGCATGGTCAGTTTTGCCACCATCACCATGGCATCCTCTTTGGTTTCGGCAGCAAAGAAGAGGTGTTCGGGAACCGGTCCCCCGTATACTTTCTCACCGGTACGTGCATCATACACGTACCAGTCTTCTGCTTTATCGGATCTGCCAAGAAGCATCCGCCGGTACTTGGTACCATGCGGGCCGACAACGACCGGGATTCCGAGACGCCAGAACCCTGCTGCGATTGCCGCTGCTTTCTGGGACATTGCACCCCATGCAACACCGACTGCTCCGACACGATTATAGACATAATCCGCGATCTCTTCGTAATTGCCCCGGAGCGGGCGTTTGGCAAAGATGCTTGCGATCTTGATGGCTGCACCGGCAATATGGGCGTTCGACACGCACGACCCGACATTCACGACGCCCCCGGCCTCAAAGGCCCCGGAGAACTGTTCGTATACTGTCTTGCCGTCTTCATCGCGGTGCATGCCCGCAGACATAGCAGAGCATCCGGATGTGCAGACAATATACCGGCGTTTCGCAAACTCGGCGCACATCTCGGCAACTTCCCGGGAACCTTTCGGGTAATTGGCACACCCGACAAATGCGACAATGCCCGGGATCTCGCCAAGAACAATCGGTCCACCGACTTTCCGGATCTCCGTATCCTGGATTGGTCCGCGCCCGGTCCGGATACAGTAGGACTCATTCCGGGTTTTCTGGTCCGCGGCGGCAATGATCAGGCTGTGGACCGGCAGTTTCTGGGCACAGGCCGATTCACACCGCCCGCAGCCGACACAGTCATCGTACAATTCATCCAGCAGGGACAAATGTCCGCCGGCTGCAGCCTTGATTGCCTGCGCGATGGGAAGATCGTTCGGGCACGCACGCCGGCAGAGCATGCACTGGGTGCATTTCTTTGCAAGACGGCCGAGTTCTTCTTTTGAAATGTCGGCACCCTGTTTTTTCCGTTTGGGTGCAATTAACAGTGCAGTCCTGACGGCAACCTCCCCGACTTTTTCCGGATCGAGAATGAGTGCCCCGGGAACGCCCCCGTCAATGAAATCTTTAACGATATCGTCAACCGGATCAAGAGTCCGGTCGGGAAGACCCAGACAGTTCTTCTCGCTGGTTGCTATCAGCGGGGACCTGACGCGGGCAGCTTCCAGCAGCGTGTCCGTGCGGACACACTGTTCATCGATGATAATGACGTCGGGAACTCCGCTGCGTATATAGCGGAGCTGCCACGACATGGGCCCGATGACCTTTGCCCGGGATGAATAGCGGGTGATATCCAGTGCCGTGCAGCAGATGCCGGTGACCTCAACATCCGACTGGAGCCCCTCTGCCCGGAGATAGTCAATGATGCCGGTAGAGGGAGTAACATTATGGCCGATAACGAGGATGACCGGTTTTTTCACATCCACGGTTCCAAGACCAAGGTCCGCGAGAGGAGATTCCGGATCGGCTTTGGGAAATCCCAGCGCAGATATCTGGGCAATATCGGCAACTTCCATGCCCACCTGGTCGATCATGCCCGCGTGAAAAACCTTGGATTCAAAGTCAAGGCTGCTCCCTTCCTGGCCGGTATGGGTGACCGCGAGCAGCTGGGTTACCTGGTTTTCGCAGTAATCGAGGACCGGCTCAAGATCGCCGAGCGTCTGGGGCCGGATCCCGCAGACAAGCCGGGTAACGGGAGCTTCCACTTCAACCCCCACATCCCCGACATTGATCGGAAGGTCCCTGCCGGACTTTTCAATAAGATGGGTGAGGAGTTCCCGGGAGTGACCGATATGGGTTGCGGCACCGATGCATGCCGCGATCAGGACGGTCCGGGACTGCTGGGCTGCCATGGTGATCCCGCAGGCGCCCCGCTTGTGGTTGGTCAGGTCGCATTTACCGAATGTGCAGAGGCAGCAGAGATCGCAGAACGGCAGGTAGAACGGTTTGTATCGTGCAAGGAGTTTATGGTCCCATGACCGGAGGGTGGAGAGAGTCGGGAAGGGGGTTGGCCCCATTGCTTCATTCCAGGTGTCATGGCGAACCGAACCGATCGAGATGCTGATATCCCGGAAGTGTGCGATATCCGAATCCAGTTCCCTGATACTGAAATTAACACCTTTCCTGCTCACCACACGCACCCCGGCTGTATTTCAACTATACATTGAGGAATAAGTCTGATAAGTCTATCGAAGATGGCGCCATCGTCGCCATCTTCTCAGGATTCAGCAAAATATCGCTTCGCAATAGCGAAGATACAGTGCCGGATGACATTTTCTCACACCCCGGCTAATGTCACTTCGCGTTATCCATTAGATCATCCCGAATAATATTCTTTCATCACTTTGGGATGGAAAATCTCGCCAGGAATGTGACGGCAAAAGTGCAGTCAGGTTCTTTAACAGGAAAGAAACGTAAATGTCTGATTCGAAAAATTCTGAAAAACAGGCTCATCCTTACAGATTAAGGAAAAAAGGAATTTTTTTTCTCTGGATAAATAAACACAAACCGATCCGGTTGACACACAGATCATAAAAATTGGCAAATAATTATTTCAACTGTCGTTATCCGCCAGGGAGCACCCTGTCGGGGACAGCCGAAGGATGTGGAGATATTTTTTCCCATGAAAAACAGACCTGATGTCGGGAGGGCCATAAACATACGAGATGAAAAAGTGACCTCATTTTCAGATTAAATCATACTTGAAGATATATGATGGGGGCTGATGCCCCCATACCCCCATTATGATAGATGCCGCCGCCCCCGCGGGGGCGCTCCCGCGGCGGCTTCAATTCCCTGTTTTCCCGGAAACTGAACTTGCCATGCCGCGCCGTACCGAGGCCCTGACTCGGGGACCCATCCCAATATCCGTTATTTACCCGTTTTCATCGATCGGGTGCGAACTCCCGTTCAAGTGAGGGTCTCCAGTACAAAAAATTTGATCCATCACGGTTCCTTCAGAATGGCAGCAAGAATTCCGGAAACAGACCGGTACGCCGGTGAAAGCAGCGGGATGTCCAGCAGGGATTTTCCGGCCATGACATGGTCTGCAACATACGAATCTTCCTCAACTTTTCCGCCGTACGGAAGACCCGTCTCTGCTGCGACCCGGGCATTCAGGCCGGAAGGAAAAGCATACCCCCCGAGAACAAAAAAACGGTCGGATTTTATCCCGACTTCCTGGATCACACGGTGCGCCCGCCGTACATGTGCAAACGATTTGCTGGACGGCCCCATAACATCAAAGATGATATCGACATCGCTTGCGATCTTGCGGTTGAGATGTTCGAGCCCGCCCGGCGAATCGATCAGGATATACCGGTACTGCCGTGTAATCGCACCCAGCGCATTTTTCAGGGCAGCATCCGGAAGGCAGTAACAGCCTTCAACCCATTTTGTCCCTACAGCGAACAGGTCGAAATTCCTGCCTTCGTACAGGCCCTGCTCCCAGAGACGGTTCTCGATCCGTTTTGACGGGGCGATTCCAACAGTGGTACCGCCCTTTTCAATGAACGTTTCGGACAGCAGTTCCGCAATCGTCTTTTTCCCGGCTGCTTCAAGATCCACCCCGACCATCTCAGCAAGGTTCTGATCCGGATCGGCATCCACGAGGAGCAGGGGTGTGGCCTGTTTATCGATCAGGTACTTTGCCATCAGGGCAACAAAACTGGTCTTTCCCGTCCCTCCGCGTCCCATGGTTACAATGGTTTTCATCAATTCACCTTACGCTCATGGTTTATCCGGTTCATTGCCGGATTCGAGTGAAGCAGCGAGTCCTGCAACAGCCAGAATAGCCGCAGAATGCCCTTCATCAATCGGAGATCCGGTGATCCCATTGTCGGAAACGTCCTGATCAAAGGGGATCATCGCGAAAACCGGGATCCCGTTCTTTTCTCCAAATGCCCGTATCGCCAGTTCCTGTGCAGGGGCGGCTATCCGGTTCCCGACAAGGCCGACCTGTCGGATCTCAGAATCTTTCGCCATACGGCAGATTGTCTTTGCCACTTCAAGGGACTTCCGGTTAGCGTCCGAGACCACCAGCATCGTATCCACGTGCTCCGCGGTTCCACGGCCGAGATGCTCGATCCCGGCATCCATGTCCAGGATGACTACTTCATCGCGATCTACGATAAGGTGCCGGAGGAGTGCCCTGACAACAGAATGGGCCGGGCAGGTGCAGCCGGAACCCATGGAACGAACGGTCCCCATCACCATCAGGTGTACTTCGGACGGTGTCGGGACAGCATGCTTTTCAATGATATCGTCAACGGTGAATGTAAGCCGGAAAACACCGGAATAGTCCGTACCGGTCTTGAGCCGGATCAGCTGCTCATTTTCGGCAACCGGTATGATCTTCCCGGCCTCTTCAAGGGACATCCCCAGCGTCAGCGCAAGATTGGGTGAAGGGTCAGCATCAATGGCAATAACACGGTGCCCTGACCGGGCAAACCGTGCTGCAAGGTTACCGGCAAGAAACGTCTTTCCGGTACCGCCTTTCCCCGATACTGCAATTTTCATGATCAAAGCCTGCCGTGATGTAAGAATAGGATAGTCATGACTCGTACATAAGGATACGGTTGACAACGGCCATCATCCTGGCCTTATTCTGTCGTGAACTACGCATAAAAACGGACTGGTTCACCCGCCTATATATAATAAAGTGAGATCGGATGGTTTTTAAAAAACCCCGGATATCATTTAGAATATCAGACCAGGTGATTCTTTATGACTGACCGGAACACAAAAATTGCCATTGTCATCACCATCATTTTCATTATTGCCGCGATTGCTGTCCTTTTAGGTCAGCAAAAAGGCGGGGAAGAAAAGACTGTTATCGTGTACACCTCTGTCGACCAGATATACTCGGAGCAGATCTTCCGTGCTTTTGAGGAAGAGACCGGCATAAAAGTCCTCCCGGTCTATGATGTGGAAGCAACGAAGACTACCGGGCTTGTCAATCGCCTGATTGCAGAAAAAGCCCGGCCGCAGGCCGACGTCTTCTGGAGCGGCGAGTTCAGCCAGACCATTGTCCTGAAAAATGAGCGTGTGCTCGCACCCTACCAGTCGCCGTCTGCGGCTGATCTCCCGGCCCAGTTCCGTGATCCTGAAGGTTACTGGACCGGCTTTGGCGGCCGTGCACGGATCTTTATTGTCAACACGGACCTGCTCTCACCCTCGCAGTACCCGCATTCCGTGTACGATATGCTGGATGAGAAATACCCGGCAAATACCGTAAGCATCGCGTACCCGATGTTCGGTACTACCGCAACCCACGCTGCAGCAATGTACAGCTATCTCGGGAAAGAGAAAGCGCGGGAATTCTTCTCGTCCTTAAATAACCGGGGCGTGCGGGTTGTCGATGGCAATTCCGTTGTGCGTGACCTTGTTGCGGACGGCCGGTACTCCTTTGGACTGACCGATACCGATGATGCCTGCGGGGCTGTGGAGAGCGGGAAGAATGTAACAATCATTATCCCGGACCAGGGCACGGACCAGATGGGAACCCTTGTCATACCCAACACGGTGGCCCTGATCGCGGGCGGACCCGACCCGGAGGAAGCGAAGGTTTTCATGGACTACCTGCTGGACAGGAAGCAGGAGTCTGCCATGGTTACTTCCGGCTGGATCCAGATCCCGGCCCGGGATCTCCCTGCATCCCCGTGTATCAACAGTACCGGCATTAAGATGATCCCGGTAACGTTCCAGGACACGTATTACTCACTCGAGCCGGCAAAGAACGACCTTACAGAGATATTTATCCGGTAAGAGAATACTGGACTGTCATGGCCGTTCCCCTAATTTTTCACCGGTTCCGTATCGGGCTCACTCCTGAAACAATAGTAATTACGCTGGCTACTGCCCTGTTTTTCTTTCTGCTGCTCTGCCCACTCATCGGTCTTTTTTTTGACCTTCTCAATACCTTCATCACGGGATCAGCCGATCTTGTTGCCCCCCTGATACTCTCACCACGAAGGATAAGCCTCCTTATTGCGAGTATCGGGCTTGCGGCGGCAGTAGCCGGCGCCGGGGTTATTATCGGTGTACTGTTCGTCCTGGCACTCTTCCGGCTCCCCGGAAAACTGCTTTACGGCATCCTCCTCCTGCTGCTTGCCCTTGCCGGGATCCCCCCGTATATTCACGCGCTGACATGGTCGGAAGCGATGCATGCTGCCGGTGCTGTACTTCCCGGCCTTCCGACAACCGGGTGGCTGATCAGTTTCTGGGTAGAACTGATGGCACTTCTCCCGCTCTCCGTTTTCCTGACCTGGATTGCGTTTGCATCCATTGATATTCGTCTGGTCGATGCAGGACGGCTCGTCCGTTCTGACCACTCTGTTCTCCGGTCCATCATCCTCCCGCTCGCCGCTCCTGCACTCGGTGCCGCGTTCGGCTTTGTCTTCCTTATCTGTTGTGCGGACTACTCGGTCCCCTCGCTGTTCGGTGCAGATGTATACGCGCTGGACATCTTTGCCCAGTTCAGTGCTTCAAACAGCGCCGCACAGGCATTCCTCTATGCCCTGCCGCTCCTGCTGGTCACACTCTTCGTTATGATCGCGTGCAGATCGGGCATCCGTACGCTGGCCCAGACCCCCGCCAGGTTCTCGGCACGATTCGGCACCCCTCTGGTCTTCCCATACTGGTTCAGGGTATTGCAGATAACTGCTGCGATCCTTCTCGGCATTCAGATCATTGTTCTCTTCTCCGGACTAATGCTTGCTGTCGAAAGCCCGGATGCCTTTATTACATCCGTCCTTCTGGCACAGAAAGAACTTATGTACAGCCTGCTGACAGCAGCACTGGTAGTTATCATCTCCCTGCCGCTTGCACTGGCAGCAGCACAGGAACTGAGAAAACCGGGCATCCGGGGCGCAGCCGCATGGATTATCATCCTCGTTCCGCTTGCTGTCCCTGCCCCCCTTATCGGGATTGGCATGATCATGATGGGCAACCTGCCGGTTTTCTCCTCCATCTACCCGGCGCTCATCATGCCGGCCCTGGTATCCGTCATAAAATTTGCTCCTTTTGCAGCAATCATTCTCTTTGTCCAGATGCGGTTTATCGATCCGCTCCTCTTTGATGCCGCAGCGATCTTTGCCCGGAACAGGACCGATGCCCTGATCCGTATCCATCTCCCCCTCTTTGCGCCCGGGCTGGTAGTATCAGCAGGAATCCTTGCTGCTCTCACACTTGCAGAACTGGGCGCCACCCTGATCGTTGCTCCTCCGGGTCATGCCACCATCACCATGCGCATCTACAACTACCTGCATTATGGATCATCCTCCGATGTAGCAGGCTTATGCCTGATGGTCACCGTTCTTACACTGGCTGTATGTACTGGCACCATTCTTGCGCTCCGGTTCATCAGCCGTAATCCCGGCAATGCTGAAGGGGAGTCCGGTGCGTGATACCATGATCGAACTTGAAAATGTCTCAAAAAAATTCGGCTCCCATCACGCAGTGGACCGGGTATCGCTCGCCATCCCGGACCATGCACAGGTTGCACTCCTCGGGCCATCCGGCAGCGGCAAGACAACGCTGCTCCGTCTGATCGCAGGTCTTGAGATCCCGGATTCCGGCACCATCACCATGGATGGCAGGCTCATGAGCAGCTCAACCTACAGGGTACACCCGTCAGAGCGTTCGATCGGGTTTGTATTCCAGACCGGGGCACTCTGGCCGCACATGACGGTCGCAGAAAATATCCGTTTCGCGTTAAGCGATATCCCTTTACCGGAACAACACCAGCGGACACAGTCTCTGATGGAACGCATGGGCATCCACCCCCTTGCCGACCGGTACCCTGACCAGATTTCCGGAGGGGAAGCCCGCAGGGTAGCACTTGCCCGGGCCCTTGCGCCGCAACCGGCCACCCTGCTCTTCGATGAGCCGCTCACCAATCTTGATCGCTCCCTCCGGGAGGACCTGCTCTTACTTATCCTTGAATCGGTACGGGAAGCCGGGTCCCGCATGGTGTACGTGACACACGATGAATACGAAGCGGAAAAAATTGACGGTACCATCATCCGGTTCGATAAAGGTACCATCTGCAGCGACGGGATCTGATGCCGGAAAAAACATTTGGGAAACGTCTTGGAGCAACCGGTCAGCTTCTCGCAGGAATTCTGGTTATCGTAGTGATTATCCTCATCCTCCAGAACATTCTCGGGTATGTACAGGTCCAGTCTGCTCCACCGGGATGGCAGATCATCCGCCCCCCGCCGGAAGTATCCACGCTCATTATCGTGAACGATACGGTCTGGACCGGGGGCAAGGACGGGGTCATCCTCATCGACCGTTCGACAGGTTCGCAGGTTACTACACCTGCACCCTCACCACCATTCGGGTATGTGCGACAGATTATCCGGGACCGTGACGGGTGGATCTGGGTGGGTCATGACGGCGGGCTCGCACGCTTCCGGAACGGTTTATGGGAAATAATTGCACCGTCACCGGGAGTGCCATTCTCAAAAGTACTCAGTCTTGCAGTGCGGCGGGACGGTACAATAATCATCGGTACTGACACGGATGTCCTGTCATACCGGGACGGCACCTGGACGAGCCTTATTGGTCAGAACGCTCCCTCCATTGCATGTGCTGAAGTAATTCTTGACGACCGCGACGGAAACCTCTGGGTTGGCTGTGGCCTGCCGACCCATGGAGGCCTGTACCGGTTAAATGATACCTCGTGGACATCGTTTACTATCAGTGACGGACTGCCGCACCAGTCTGTCCGGGGCATTGCACAGGCACGGGATGGTACCATCTGGGTCGCGACCGGTTTCTCACGCCATGGTGGTGCTGCCCTGTATTCCGGGGGGAAATGGACAAACCTGACTATGAAAGAAGGACTTGCCGGGGAATCCACGCGGTCTGTCTACGAAGATGATGCCGGCAGGATGTGGATTGGATCTGAATATGACGGGATTGCTATCGGGACTTCCGGTTCGTGGAAGATACTGACTGAAAAGGACGGGCTGGCCGGCTATGAGGTCAAAGTGATGACCCAGGACCCGGAGGGGACCTACTGGCTTGGGACGAACAGCGGGCTGAGCAGGGTGGAAAAGAGTGCCCTTTTCCCTGCGGGTCAATAACTGCACTCCCGTATCATACCCCCTGAATAAAAACCCGGGTTATCCGGGGTATTCTATCAGGGAGCGGCCTGAAAAAACATTTAATAGCCCCGGATGTAATCAACACATAAACCAGCACCGCAGGATTGGTTCCACTCATCAAAGATATGACGGGGAATTGAAATGGATTTTACACAGGCAGAACAACAACGACAGCAGTTATCCGCCCGGCTCGCTCAGGGGCAGATTACACCGGCAGCATATACTGCTGCGATCAATGCAATCCGGGTAACCGACAGCTCCGGAAGGTGGTGGCAGCCGAATCCTCAGGGCGCCGGCTGGCTGTACTGGGACGGGAAAACATGGATTACGGGGACGCCTCCGGCAGCCGGGACCAAAGGTCCCGGACAGGACCTGATGAGCTTCGATGAGTTCAGGAAGATCTCAAAGGAAGTACCGCTTGCCAAAAGACCACAGCGGTGGTGGGATCTTTTATCCATTCTTGGAGGGGTTGCCGGAGCTGCGCTCTGGTTCGTCTATGGCGGACTCCGGGAAGGATTTGATGTAATTTCTGCGGTACTTATGATTGTCATGCCCGCAATACTGGTCATATTCCGTCCAGGCATTGATGAAATCCTCCTCCCTATCCAGCCGACACGGAAACAATTTCACCGGGTATTGCTCATCGGACTTGGCATTGCCTCACCGTTCCTGACCGCATGGATCCTCTATAACATATTCCATATCAGCCAGTACCCGCTCATGCAGGCAAACATCGTTATCGGAACCCTGGTATCCTATGCTCTTGTCCGGGATCCCGCCCCCGGAACAGGAGCGCAAAAAAGCCGGAAGCCTTCTGCTGCAACCGGGGTCAGTATCATCTTCTGTATCCTTGTCCTTTCCGCGCTTGCCGTACCGGTGATGGCAGACGACTGCACCCGCGATCCACTCAATGCACAGGACTGCCTGCGGACAAACGGGTATGCTGAGGTTATGGCAGGACTGACTGCTGCCATCCTTGCCGGTCTGATTAATGGTCCCACCATTCTCCAGACATTCCTGCAGCAGGCTGCAACAAGCGCAAATCCCGCCGCACAGTCAATTATCAACCAGACAGTTCTCAGCGGGGATCTCCAGAACCTGATAACAAAACTCGCGGGTGAAGGGAAATATGTCTCGAACGCAACCCTGATACAGAAAGGCTGGTACAATTTCCCGGTCAAGGCACAGATATCTGACTGGGCTACGGGATCAGAACGCCTCCATTGCGAAGAAGCCGCCAAGTACGGGGAAGAACTGTTGAAAACACTCCAGGCACAATTCGGAAAAGATGTAAGAATGGGGCAGATTTTCATTGAGCGGAACCCGTTGATGAACCATACGGCGAACGTAGTTCAGCTTCCCAACGGCGAAAAATTTATCGTGGATGTCTGGAGGAGCCTGATAGACGGGAAACCGGCAATTTACAACCAGGCTGACTGGGTTAAGGTATGGAATGCAGAACTCGGGGGTTCCCCGACCGTTGATGTATCGATGTTCTGATAGGAGGGAATGAGTAACCTATGTCAACAGTACTAATGAGCCCGGGACAAAAAAGTGTCGAAGAACGGTACGAGCAGATAAAAAATATTCCCGTTAACCCGGACAAGAGTGCCGGGGAACAATTCGGAGAGATGGATTCATGGATGTTCACGCTGGGTGAATACCGCATGTTCCTGAATCCCATGACCAGGCGCTGGTATTTTTTTGACCGTGTGCATAATTACTGGAAAGATATCAATGCACCGGCCGGAACGGTGATCTTTTCACTCCGGGGAAGTGATCTGGACATTATAAAAACGAGTGCTGATCTCCCCGGGGCATCACCGGCCGTACCTGCCGCAGGTCAGGTGCATCGATTCTGTCCCCAGTGCGGAGCCCCGTTAAAACCCGGCCTGAAGTTCTGCAGCAGTTGCGGGACAAAAATTTCCTGATTTTTCCTTGTCCGGGCGGGAGAAGGGTTGGTCCTTTGATTTTTTTTACTATTTTTGATTATCATTTCCCTCATTTGATGTCAGGGGCAATATGCTCAAATATGAAAACCATGTAAGTGGATTGTACATCCGAAGACCCGGTCTCATATACAACGATCAGACACAGAGGATTTTACCATGGATTTTACTGAAGCGGAACAGAGAAGAACTATCTTGTCCGGCCAGCTTGCGCAGGGGCAGATCACGCAGGAAGTGTATATCACCTCAATCAACACCCTCCGTGTGACTGACTCCGCCGGCAGGACCTGGCAACCGGCTCCGTCACCGGCAGGCTGGCTCTGGTGGAACGGTACTGCATGGCAGCCTGCGACGCCACCGGCATTTGCCGGCTCTACCGGCCCGGGTGGCCCGACAACACATCCAAAGGACTTCAATGAATTCAAATCGTCCCTCATGACGATGGATGAGTTCAGGAAAGTTTCAAAGGAAGTACCGCTTGCAAAACGACCCCAGAAATGGTGGGACCTGCTCTCGGTTCTCGGGGGTTGTGTTGCTGCCGTACTCTGGTTCCTGTACGGGAGTGTAAGGAGCGGGCAGGAAGGATTCGACCTCATCACCCCCATCCTGATGATCGCCATCCCGGTCTTCCTGCTCTGGTTTCGCCAGGATATCGACCAGATGCTCATGCCCCTCCAGCCGCACCGGAAAAAACATTCCAGAATTCTCCTCATCGGTCTCGGCATGGCAACTCCTTTCCTGACTGCATGGATCCTCTATAATATCTTTCATTTCAGCCAGTACCCGCTGATGCAGACAAATATCGTTGTCGGAACCCTTGCAGCGTACGCGATTACCCGGGACCCCCAGGTATCACTTACCCGAAAAGTCCCTCCTGTTGCAGGATCCGCAATTGCCCTGATCATTTTTTCTGCCATATTCGCTTCCCTCATGATAACACCGGTCATGGCAGATGACTGCGCACGTGACCCGCTCAATGCACAGGACTGCCTCCGGACCAGCGGGTATGCCGAAGCTATGGCAGGTCTCGCTGCTACAATTCTCCAGATCCTTGTCAACGGACCGATCATTGCCCAGACCCTAATATCCGGCGGTTCCGGAGTACAGCCACCGTCACCAACCGGTCCTCCGACTACTCCGCAACCCCCGGTACAACCACAGGCCCCGGTAACACCCCCGGGAGAGCCCCAGGTACCGGCAACTCCGGTTGAACCCCCAAAACCAACGGAGGATGATCTCCGGAAGATCGCGGAAGCGGCAGCAAAACAGAAAGCGGAGATTGCTGCGGCTGCGGCTGCGGCAAAAGAGAAGGCTGTTGCTGCAGCAGCTGCCGCGGCAAAAGCGAAAGCAGAAGCTGCTGCAGCTGCGGCTGCTGTTGAACTCACGGCGAAAGGTATTGATCCTGTAACCGGCAAGCGTATCCTGACACCGGAACAGATAGCACGTAAAGCCCAGATCCAAAAAGAGATGGCGGCAAACATGGCTGAGGCTGAGGCATGGAACAATTATGCAAACAAGCTCGAGACTGCTGTTACCGTGCTTGAAGGTGTTGAGAAAGCTGCGGACATTGCTATTGATGTCGGCTCAACACTCTCTCCGGGAGCCGGCGCAAAAATTAAGAATATTTATGGTGCGACCAAGACCATTGCCAAAAACATGAGCCAGAGTTATGCCGAAGGAAAGAGCCTTGTGGACGGGCTCAAGGATGGCGTGGTCGAGGCTGCCACGGACAAGGCACTTGATGCATTTGCCGGCAAAGTCACCGACAAATTCAAGGGAAAGATCCCCGGATTTGGGAAATTTGATTCCCATACCACGGATTACGGGAACATGAGTATGGGCCAGATTAAAGATCGTCTTGGCTCAGCATTTGTTAAAGAAACGGGCGATATCGGCCAGGATCTCCGCCATGTCATCCAGCAGGGCGATGCCAAACGTGCCGTTGGCAATGCAGCAAAGAATGCCGTGCAGGGACAGGTCCAGGGGGCCACCCTCTGGGACCCGTTCAAGAAATTCGTGGGGATCTCCAAATAACAAAGAGGCGATAATCATGACAGACCAGATTCAATTTGCGGTAAAACCGGAACATCTCTTCACACTGGGACAGATATCAGGCCAGAACCTCAGCCCGGTCTCTCCCTTCAGGTATGGCAAGGAAGCGGATGCCAAAGAAGGCATTGCCCAGTTGGCAGCTCTTGGTATTTGCGATGCACAGGGAAGCGTCACGGCGGACAAGAAGGATGCCGTATTATCGCTTGCCGGAGCTGATGCGTTCACGAGGATTTACCTTACAACACCCCAGCGGGTTATCGAATATATTGCATATTTTGCACCGGACGGGAAGATCGCCGGGCTTACGAATGATGAGGGCATGCAGCTTATCACCTACCCGGCCCCGAACGATGCCATGCTGGAACTGATTCGCCAGACCATTGGTTTCTCGATTTACCGGAGCAGTTCCTTTACTGCACAGCTGAACCGGGCAGAGACCCTGGTTCTTGCAGCAATGATCGATCTTGAGCGTAAAGAAATGCTCCGAAAATTCGCTGACAGTAAGGTCGCAGAGCGCATTGTTGTTTCTGCAAAGGATGTACTGGAAATGTTAAAGGTCCCGCCGGGTAATATCCAGTGGCTTTCCAGTGCATTTGTCGATCTTTTCTCACAGGAACATATCCCGAAATCTGGCGATATCGATGGTTTATTCCAGTCGCTTGCTGCAAAAGGGCACATTACCGGGTCGCAAAAGAAATACTCGCTTGCAGATGAAGGACTCGTCCTTGCCCGCAGCCACCTGATGCCGTCCATGTACCTTACCCTTACCTCCGGGAAAGGCCAGCCATCCGGCAAGACCAACGTTGCCGGGTTTTCCTGTATCATCAGTGGTATCCATGACCTCCTTTATATCGATTACAATGCAGATGAGATCGAACTGCAGGCTGTCGCGTCTGCCGAGATCCACGAATACATCTCGGCATTCCTCACCAATCCATCGATATTAAGCGGGCTTGCCGATGTTTCCGGACAAAAAAACATCGCATCAGCTCAGTCAGGTACCAGCAAAAAATTCTGTCCCCAGTGCGGCAAGGCTCTGAAACCCGGCCTGAAATTCTGCAGCAGCTGCGGTGTGAAAATCGCCTGATCCCTCTTTTTCCAGTATTTCCGGAAAACAAAACGCATATAGTGATCTTAAGAGATTACTATTACTATCAGGATTATTCAAGAACGTCCAATCCCTGAGGTGAATATTCATGACAGAAAATCAAAAGAAATGCCAGAAATGTGGAAACCCGGTTGCACCCGGGCTGAAATTCTGCGAATCCTGCGGTGCAAAGATCGAGTCATTACCCGTCTGCCCGAAGTGCGGCGCAGCGCTTAATCCGAATGTAAAATTCTGTGAAACCTGCGGTGCGCCGGCAAGCCCCACTGATGCGCCGGTGATTCCGGCGCCGCCGGAACCTGTGCCGGTTGCCGCACCCGCGGTTGTTCCACCGGTGGTAAAGGAACCTGATGCAGCACCGGCCCCGGTGGCCGTTCCCCCTGCTGAACCTCCGCAAAAAGCGGAAGAGAGACCGGTACCGGCTCCGGAGGAAAATCCGGTGCCTCCTGCCGAACCGGTGAAGGATGAAGAGAAAGCTGCACTGGTTTCCGCGGAAAAACCAGCCCCCGTTTCAGTAAAGGAGCCCCAAAAAATCGAAAAGATCAAAGAGGTACCCAAGGAGACCGGGCCGAAAAAACCGATGTCCCAGACGACTATGATCATTGCCGGGGTTATCGTCCTTGCCCTGCTGGGTGCAGCAGTATTTTTCGTAGTGCTGCCCATGCTTTCAGGATCCGCTACACCTTCCCCGACGCAACCGGTATCCCCCGGTGGGACCAATTCCGGCACAACAACAACAAACGGTGCCGCCATCCCGGCCGGAACGGTTTCGCTCACGGTCGGTCCAACTGATGTACCCCCCAGCAACCGCGCCCTTATTATCGATGTTGAAAAGAATGCGATATCCCGCGATATTATCGTAACATTCCAGGGCGGGGAGGGACAGTATGGAGTCAGGGAACTGGCTATCACGCTGACACGTTCGGATGGTACTGTTGAAACACAGTCACTCTCGCATCTTGAACGAGGGAGCAGTATCACCATGAAGGGGACGGACAAGGACGACCGCGTCGAGGTCACTGCCAATTTCTATAACGGCGAGACATACAAGATTGTTGACAAGGTCTTCGAATATAAAAAGCGCGTCGGCAGTTCTTAACCTTTTTTTCAGCCCCGGTATTACCTGGGGACAGTTACCTGCCCCGTGACGGGGACAATTTCCTGACTTTCAGGTTTACGAGTATAATCAGATCATCAAGCGTTGCTGTCAGGCCCAGTTCATCAGCGGAAATAAAGAGGCTTTTTGTCTTCAGATCATGGAGAATGACTGCGGGGAGGGGTGTGAGCAGCGCCCCGAATTCTTCTTCATATTCATCGCGATAAAGGAACCGGCAGGATATCGGCAGTTCCAAAAGAAAACGTTTCCAGCCTTTCTTGATCCCTACCGGGCTTGAGATAAGGCCGAGCAGCCTGCATTCAGGAGCCTTCCCGTCAGTGAGTTTCTGCGAATAATCCTTGATGGCAGAAAGGTTTCCCCGGTCACAATTATAGACAAAAACCAGGAGCCGGTCGGAGCGCATACTACATCACTCACGCTGCAAGGATTAAGGATTTCTGTCAATTCACCGGCTTTGGATCCGGTATATGGCAAACCTCATCTGTTTTTTGCTCAAGTACCGTCATCCGCGGATAAAACCCGAACTTCCGGTAAAACGCCCACGCAGCCTCGTTGCCATCACCCACGGAAACCCGTTTCCTGACCGTATCAAGGGAATCCATCCATGCAAGCGCCCGGGCAACAAGGATGGTCCCGATACCCTCCGATCGGTACGCAGCCTCCACAAACAGGGATTCCACCTCACCGGTATCCTCAGCTGATACCGAAGAGACGCAATACCCCACATACATTCCGGTCATCGTATCAGCTGCAAAGTCAAGCCGTATCTGTCCGGTCTCATGGAGTTTCCGGAAGTATGACTTCCGGTCATCAAAGGTCATCTGTTCATAGTGCGACCTGAACCGGTTTGCCTTCGCATGGTGAAACTCATTGAGCTGCTCCCAGAGGGGACAGATGAGATCAATCTCGCTGATACCGGCAGACCGGTATGAGACTACATGCATCGGTTCAACATAAGAATTATTACGATAAATTATGATGGGTAAATAATCCAAAGTAGTGCAGAAATGACAGAGCGAAGGTTATTTTAATGCTTGACATCAGGTTCGTCCGGGCACACCCGGATATAGTTAAGGCCGATTTGCAGAAAAGAAACGATCCCGAAAAGATCGGGTGGGTCGACGACCTGCTCAAAAAAGATGCGAGATCGCGGGAACTCAAGGTGGAAACCGATACCCTTCGCCAGCGGCGGAACACCATTGCCCGCGATATTAATGCTGCAAAAAAGGCGGGGCTGGATGCAAAGGAACTCATGGCTGAGGCTGCAGCTCTGCCCCAGAAAATCCGGGCCTGTGATACTGAACAGGAAGAGATCAAGGATGCAACCCATAATTATCTCATGCGCCTTCCCAATATCCTGCACGACAGTGTCCCGAGAGGTCAGGATGATTCGGAAAACGTGGAGATAAAACGGGTCGGCACTCCCCGGGTGTTTGACTTCGAGGTGAAAAACCACGGGCAACTTGCTGCCGACAACAACTGGGCTGACTTTGAGCGGGCAACCAAAATCTCTGGTGCCGGGTTCTATTTCTTACAAGGGAACCTTGTCCTGCTGGACCTCGCCCTCCAGCGGTATGCGATCGACCTGCTCTCAAAGAAAGGATTCACCCCGGTTATTCCGCCCTACATGATCAACCGTTCCTCATACGAGGGTGTAACTGACCTGGGGGACTTCGAGAAAGTCATGTATAAGATCGACGGGGACGATGCGTACCTGATCGCGACCAGCGAACACCCGATCGGCGCAATGTACCGCGATGAAATTTTTGAAGAGAAAGATCTCCCGCTCCGTCTTGCCGGTATCTCTCCCTGTTTCCGCCGCGAGATCGGCGCGCACGGGCTGGACACCAAGGGACTGTTCCGTGTCCACCAGTTCACCAAGGTTGAACAGTTCGTGTTCTGCAAACCGGAAGACTCGTGGACGATCCATGAGGAACTGCTGGCTAATGCCGAGGCCCTGTTCCTCGGGCTTGACCTGCCCTACCATGTTGTCAATATCTGCACGGGAGATATCGGGACCGTTGCTGCCAAGAAGTACGACATCGAGGTATGGATGCCGCGGGAAAATGCCTACAAGGAAGTGGTATCCTGCTCGAACTGCACCTCATACCAGGCTGTACGGCTGAATATCAAGGTCCGGGACAAGAAGGACTTTGATTCCAAGCAGCACATCCACACCCTCAATTCAACGGCAGTCGCAACATCCCGGGTCATCAGGGCAATCCTTGAGAACAACCAGCAGCGTGACGGAACGGTCAGGATTCCTGAAGCGCTCAGGCAATACATGAACAACCTTGAATTTTTGTAAAAGGAAGAATGAGTCACCAGAAGAACCCGGAAATCCTTATCTGCTGAAAACAGCGTATATATAATTAGCAGGTGGTTAATTGAGTTATCCTGAACTATACAGCGACGAGCGCGTTGTCCTGCAGGCGCAGAATGTAAAAGTGAAGTCCGTGTTGTTTGAGGTCGTCCTCACCACACGCCGCCTCGTCCTCATCGACACAAAAAAGAATTCCATTCCCCCGCAGGAGATCAACCTCGCTACATTAAAGGACGTTGAAAGCGGCGAGAATGCCATCCGGGACCCGACACTTACCGTTTCCATCATCACGATCAGCGGTAATACCCGCCAGATGGTACTCACATTCTCCAAGACCAGCGGCGGGGAACGGAGACGTGAATGCGATGAATGGGTCAGGGCACTCCGGCAGAACATCACATCAACCGTTTACCACCCGGTAACACAGGAACCTGCGCCCAAAGAACATGAACCCGTGCAAACAGCTCAACCACCGGCAGTTCAACTACCGGCCCCTGCCCCCCGCCGTACCGATATTCCCAACACCCCGCCGCCAAAGAGGCGGATTGAGATTGCCCGGCCCATGAAGAAGATCGTGGAAGCTGTACCGACAATGCCCGTTCCTGTTGAAACGAGTTCTCTTCCCACCGGCTCATTCTGCAACCGGTGCGGCAACCGTGTTCCCCCGGAATCAGTTTTTTGTAACCGGTGCGGAACACCGGTAGTGAAGGATACTGATTCCGCGGAGATGCCGATGGTCGAGTTTGCTGCACCCCCGGCACCACCTGTACCGGCTGTCCCGCAGGTTCAGGTAGAGCCATCCCCGATATTCCCCACAATTACCGACAAAAAGGATCGCCCAATTGAAAATGTGATCCACTCGATTGAGCCCCTGATCGAAGGTTCAGTGCCGCGAACTGCCCCGGCCCCGCTCGTTCCGGCAAAACAGGTCCATTACACCCCGGATGCTGAAATAGCTGAACCTGCCGACCAGGTCACAGCAGCAGCAACGACCGAAGAGACGGTTGACGCAGCACCTGCACCCCAACCGGGAGATGTACAGTGGCCGGTCCTGCCACAATCGGGAATATCCGACCCGACTGCACAGCCAGCGGTTCCCGTTACTCCACCGTTATCAAGACCAATACCTCCGGCCACCCTTCCCCCGCGAAAAATACCATTCAAACTTATCGGAGTGATCGCAATCGTTATTCTTGTAGTGATTGCCGGCGCATTTTTCTTTATGCAGGGCCAGAACGGAACGCCCGCAGTGACCCCGACACCCGAGATCACGGTTACAGCGACAACTATCCCAAGCACTACCGTCCCGACAATTGCAGTAACCGTAAAACCAACAACTGCGCCAAAAGAGGTAAAAAATCCCCCGGTTCAGATTCCGACAAGCGGCGTATTCGTCAAAATCACGTACTCTGGCAAATATTCCGGGTCTGTAGGAACACCCGGGCGGTTGAGGGAAATCACTGAAGCTGGAGGTCCATTCTTCCAAATCTCAACAACGGACGGCCCGGTTGTTGTGTCAGTCCAGAAATCTGAAGGATCATCCGCCAAGATGGAAATCGATGTTTATAAAGATGGCACACTCATGAAACACGATGAAACAGTTGCACCCAAGGGACTTATTGAGTTCGAGGCGATATTCACCCCGGTCGCAACGACAACAACTGAAGTAATCGCAACAACCGCTGAATCATAATCAGGAAAAATTATTCTTTTTTTTTGCCAATCACAGGCAGGGCGATCATAAAAGGACGGGGTATGCAGCACGCATCATGACATTGTACGCCGCAAAAACGACCGCTGCGACAGAATGTTGCAATGGAGATTTTGATTAAAAACGTTTTTTTATGAACTACAGAAATTTTTGTGTTATTGGAAAATGGTCTGGGCGATATTTATATCACCCGCGACCCTCATGACCACCAATATGTGAGAGCCAACGGGACGGTTAAGAGAATTGGGATTTGCCACCCTGTTGCTGCCCGCCACCTAATCTTCGTCGGTAACAGGTTCCTGAAGGATTACCATTACCCGCTTATCAATCCAGGATTTTGGGACGAGAACATGCGCAGAATTTCCGATCGGTTTAACGGTCCCTTCCCGGTCGCCAAAGTAATTATCAAAAGAGATTGTTCTTTTAATTACCATTGTTTATCCATTGTTTAATAAAGTATATATAGTGAAGGGTTATACAATGTTTATCTAAATAAGATAATGGCGGGATTAAAAAAATGGAAACAACACAAATGGAACCGGAAAGAGAAGCACGATTGAGAAAAGCACTCAGGTTATTATCAAACCGGGATTATCTCGATAAACTTGTTTGCGAACGTTTTAACGCTGCATACAGGAATCTCGATTTCGGATAAAATCCCATCCATTTTCAATCTCCCGTAATTTTCATTACCGTTAAAACCGGCTCTCTTTTCAGCCCCCGCCATTCGTTCGCCTTCTGCCATATTTACTATAATGTCCCCCATTTGTTTCAGGCAGTCATGGATGACAAACGATACCTGAACAATACATCATAACGAATTTTCCAAAAAAAAGGAGACGAAGGCCGGATCATTTAAAAAAAATTTGCCGCGAAAGAGAATCGTGATGGCTGTCGCTCAAAAAAATGAATTAAAGGATAGAACCATCTGTGGCAAAGTGCTGCTATGGGGATTCGAACCCCAGTCGCGGGCGTGAAAGGCCCGCATGATTGGCCGGACTACACTATAGCAGCGACGTGCTCTATCTAATTTTACCTCACGTCATAAATAGGTTATGGAACCCGGGCACATGAACAATCCGGGCATCAGATCTACAATTTTCCGAGGTTTTCTCATAATAACCAGAATCCGTGACAGATATTTTATTAAAAGCGCGAAATGGACTTGGTTGACACCGTAAGATTTCGCTACATTGATATAAAATAAAAAACGACTAAACTGATACTGGCAGATCATATATGCTATCCTATTCCGGGTTAATTGGACGGCATTATAATAGTTCTGCAGATATTGCAACCATATACATACACAGGCCAAAAATCAGGAATACCGGATATGTCCACACCCCAGAATGATTTACCCTTAATCTCACTCCTGTGTGTTGATGATGACGCGAGCATCCTGGATATCCTGAAAAATTATTTTAGCTGCAAACCGGATTTTTCTGTTTTCTGCTGCTCGACCCCCTCCGAAGCTCTTGAGCTGATCAACCAGTACCAGTTCGATGCGATCATATCGGACTATGCCATGCCCGAAATGGATGGAATCACCCTCTTAAAAGAGATCCGGGCCCAGAATGACCAGGCCCTGTTCATCATCTTTACCGGCCGCCACCTTGCCCAGGTAGCCATAGAGACACTCAACAATGGCGGTAATTATTATGTCCAGAAAGGGGTCGATGTCATCTCAGATATCCAGAAAGTTGAGGAATTTATCCGGTCTTCTATCCAGAACCGGCGCATGATTCAACCGGCACCCGGAAGCGACACGCGGTACCGGTCTCTCGTTGAGCAACAGCCGGATCTCCTCTGTTGTTTTCTCCCGGATGGGTCCTGCACCCTCGCTAACACCGCATATGCACACTTCATCGGGAGAACGGAGAACGAGATTCCCCAGACAAACTTCCTTACCATCATCCCCAAGAACGAACGGGAGCGAATCGCAAAACTCCTCTCTTCCCTGACCACGCAGTATCCCGGGACGTACATCGAACATCACATCCTCAATAACAAGGGAGAATCAATTCTCTATCAATGGAGTTACCGCGCATTTTTCAATGACAACGGCGGCGTTACTGAATTCCTTGGACAGGGAAGGGACCTCTCGTATGTAGTAAGGCTTGATGAGATCCTCCCCCACGGGTCTTTTGAGGCAAAAACCGGCGATAACGACCAGATCGTCAGCCCGCCAACTCCCGGGCAGACCTCAGTAGCGGAACTTGCAAACCTTGCCGAATCCATCGACCAGGTCCAGTACCCGATCTTTGCTATTGATAAACATGGCGTGGTGATTGCATGGAACCGCGCGATCATGGAACTGACCGGTATCGATGCCCGTACGATTATCGGCCAGGGAAATTATGCCTATTCTTTCCCGATCTATGGAGAGCCACGCCCCATGCTCATCGATCTAATCCTTAAAGCTGCCACCAGCGGAGAGGACATCGAATCATTTCCCGGCATCACCCGTGACGGTGACACCTACAATGGGGAAGTAGAGCATGTTACGATCCTGGGAAAACCCATGCAGGTCTGGGGAAAGGGGACCCCGATCTTTGATGGCAAAGGCAATGTCATTGCTGCAGTCCAGTCCCTGCTGGTACACGAGGAACTAGGGGAAGACGGCCTTTTTGACGAGATGGAGGAGCATTATATCGGGGGTGTCTCCAGTATTATTCTTAAAGTTGCCGGTGAAGGTGTCGGCGGTGCAATCGCCGGTGCTATCGGATCAGCTACCGGAGGGTATGGAGTTTATGCAACGGACAAACGCCTGCTTGTCGTCCATAACCCCGAACTGGATGCATCACGCAATGAAGGGGTGCAGTTCGGGGAGTTCATTATCGATGAGCTGTTTGGTACAAATGTCGATATGCGCCCGCGTTCCATTAAAGACCTCGAGAAGATCAAAGTCTTTGAAGTCTGGCGTAATAACATCAAGTCCATTGAGATGAAAACTCCCCGGTTCCTTGCAGGATTCCTGATTATCAGGACTGCAAACGGCGGATCTTACCGGATCTACATTGATCACAAAAAAGCATTCGATCACCTTGAACAGCTGCTGAACCTTTTCTATCCCAATGTCGTCCGGATTGATGCCGAGCTTGACGATGCAGATCTCGAATGGCTGGATGAGATCCGGGTGCTCGAGCTGGTCGGCAAGCTGCAACCCTGTGACCCGTTCAGGGACATCCCGCACGAAGTGACCACAAACCTGCCCCGCATCCCGGTCCACCTCTCCCTTACGGTCAGCCAGGGGCAGTGCCGGGAAATCGCAGAATCCATTGAGCATGTTCCCTACCCGATCTTTGCCATAGACCGCCAGGGAATTGTCATTGCATGGAACCGGGCGATCGCCCGTCTTACCGGCATCGAGCCAAAGGACATGATCGGAAAAGGCGAGTACGAATACGCGTTCCCGTTTTACGGTGAAAGAAAACCAATACTCATCGATTATATCATCATGCCACCGGATACACCGGTTCATGGCGATATACCTGCCATCACCCGTGAAGGAGATACCTTCATCGGTACCCTTGAGAGCGTGACAATCAGGGGCAAATCGATGCTGATATGGGGGAAAGGCACTGGCATCTACGACGCCAAGGGGGCTGCGATTGCCGCAATCCAGTCAATCCTCTATTCCGAGCAGCCGAATATCAACACCATCATCAGCAAATTTGAAGAAGAGCAGTATCTCGGCGGCCTGTCGAGCATCACTGTCAAAGTCCCTGGTGATGGAGTAATGGGAGCCATCGCCGGGGCGCTGGGTTCCACGACCGGGGGATACGGGATCTATGCCACTGACCAGCGGGTCTTTGTCATCCACAACCCGGAACTGGACGCCATCCTGACCAATGATATGCAGTTTGGAGAGTTTATTGTTGATGAACTCTTTGGCACAACGGTCGACACAAACCCGCGTTCCATTACCGAACTCGGGACCATGAAGGTTTTTGAAGTGGCAAGAAAGGACATCATGACCATCGGGATGAAAAAACCCCTTCTTTTTGCGGGGCATATCACCTTCACGATGAGGAACGGTGAGACATTCAGGGTCTATACGGATCACAAAAAGGCGTTTCTCCATCTTGAGCAGTTGCTCAAACTGCATTACCCTGAGATCCTCAGGCTTGAATGATGGGTTCACCCGTTTTTAATTCCAATGCAGTACCCTCACCAGATATCTGACCTTTTTTTTTTGAGGATACGGGAATATCCAACGTAATTTTCAGCCGGATACTGGTGATTATAAAAAAGGTCATGCGACAATTCTCCGCCGCATATGAAGGCACCGGTTATCACATTTCCGACATCCAAAAAAATGAATCTCTAAAAAAAACGTGTGGAAATTATTCTTTCTTCCCGATGGGATATCCTTCCGTTTCTGTAATCCGCTTGAACGCAGCCATCAGCTGCCGGGTCACCGGCCCGGGTTTTCCACTGCCGATTACACGACCATCGCACCACGTGATTGGGGCAACTTCCGCAGCGGTGCCGGAGCAGATAAGCTCATCGGCAGTATAAAGATCAAAGTACCCGAGATTCTGCTCCTTAACCGTGATCCCCAGTGATTTTGCAATCTCGATAATTACCATCCGGGAGATACCACGCAGGTTGTTCAGGGTCGGGGGGGTGATGATCTCGCCGTTCTTGACAACGTAGAGGTTGTCCCCGCTCCCTTCCGAGATATAGCCATTTGTATCGAAGAAGATTGCCTCGTCCCCGCCCTTGTAATTGGCCTCGATCTTGGCAAGGATGTTGTTGAGGTAGTTCATACTTTTCACATTGGGCGGCAGGGCGCACGCGGGGTTACGGCGGACAGAAACCGTGATCGCCTTCAGTCCTTTCTCATAAAGGTCCCCGTACATCGCCCCCCACGTCACGGCAATGACAACGACTGTGGGTTTCGGGCACTTGCGCGGATCCAGGCCGAGATCGCCATGACCGCGGCTGAAGATTGGGCGGATGTAAGCATTGTCGAGTTTGTTCTTCCGCAGGACCTCGCAGATAACTTCCGCCATCTCGTCCTTGGAGAGCGGGGGGGTAAGATCGATCGTTTTTGCCGAATCATACATCCGATCCAGGTGCTCCTTCAGCCGGAAGACCTTCCCATTATAAGCTCGGATGCCTTCAAACACACCATCGCCATACAGGAATCCGTGATCGAAAACCGAGACTTTTGCCTGGTCTTCGGGCAGGTATTTCCCATCAATGTAAATTATCATAATTCTTCATGCGATGTTGAGGCTCTTGTAGTTTTTTCTTTTGATTCAACAGATACCATGCAGGTACAGAACAGCACTGCACCATGCCCCAATGCGTGCGAATCTTCATATGGTTCTGTTGCGAAGCACTCACAACGTGAAAAACACGGGGTGAATGGGAATTATGGCATTAAAAACAGGGTTTTTTACCGGAAATCCTAAAAAAACGGAGACTGGCGATGATGTGTTCAGGATGGTATTCGACAGGATCCAGACCGGTATTCTCATTATCGATTCTGTGACCCATACCATCATCGATGCGAACCCGATCGCCGAAGAACTGATCGGGCGTCCAAAAGACCAGATTGTCGGCAACACATGTCATAATTTTGTGTGCCCGGTAAAGTGCGGTGAATGCCCGGTCACGGACATGCACAAAGATATCCACAATATCGAAGGTGTGCTGATCAATGCCAAAGGTGAGAAGGTCCCAATCCTCAAGACCGTAGCTAAGGCCGAGGTGAACGGGAAAGAGTACCTGATCGAGAGCTTTATCGATATCATCGACCGGAAAAAAGCAGAAGAACGCCGGGTTGCCCTGATCGCGTACCTGAATGAATCGCTGATGCGCGTGGAAAAACCACTTGCCCTGGTGAAGCAGAACCTGCAGGAACTTGCAACCCGGGTAACGTCCGGGGAGTATGACAGCGAGGATATCCGTATGCAGCTCCAGATAGATGCGAACAATCTTGGGCAGATTGCAAAAAATATTGGAGATCTCAGCCGACAGGCAGTTGAAGAGCGGGATGATATTCCCTCGGCATTCAAAGAATTTGTTATCGGGAAGTGACTGGCACGTGACTCCTGATAATCCTATCGTGACTCCTGAAGAAAACCTGCTCTACCTGATGCTCTCCCAGCCACAACGGGTCCAGGAGATGAATACCGCTGTCATAAAAAAGATCATAAAAAACGGGTGCACTCCCCTGATCATTACCGTCAACCAGCCCCAGAAAGTGCTTGCAAAAATGTATGCAAAAGAAGGGATAACCCCGGAACAATACTATATGATTGATGCCGTGACCCAGTATTCCGGTGGCGCATGTGTACCGGGCCCGCGGGTGAAATACGTCAATAACCCGGCGAACCTTACGGATCTCGGGATTGCCATTACCGAGCTCTTAAAACAGATCCCGGAGACAAAAAAATGTATCATGTTCGATTCAGTCAGTATGCTCCTCATCCATATCCCGACAGCGACTGCATCCAAGTTCCTGCACTTTGTCGTTAATAAACTCAAACTGTCAGATATCTCCGGTACCTTCCTCTGCGTGGACAAGGGACTCGACCCGGTAGTCCTGTCGCAGATGTCGGCGTTTGTCGATAAGATCGTGGATTTTGATAAACCGGATTCATTTTAATTTTTTTGCTCTGGTGAAACTAGCATGAACGGGGGTTCACACCCAAACCATGAAAATCGGAAAATAATTATCTCACTCGTCTGGATCCCCCGCGGGGGCGTCCTGCCGGGGCCGGAGGCGTTTATCATTTTTGGGAGTATGGGGATCTCAACCACCATCGGCAATTTCTGAAGAGGCCAATTGAATATGAGAATGTCCTCAAAATTTTCATCCTGTGTGTTTGTGGTCGCAGGCACCATGTCCGTTTTCATGACAAAACCTGTTTTAAAAAGATATAATCACCCCCATGCGCCAGTTCCCGATTTGCCGGAATAACTAAGAGTCATACGACCCGGAGACTGGCTTTTCTACGCTTCAGATTGGAGAGGACTCTGATCTCTGCAGACCCGAATCAGGACCGGAACAGAGTTCTTCGACCGAGCCTTCAGGAGCTTCGAAAGACAGGTGGCACAAGAGGTGGATCTCGTGTCAACAAGAAACGTTTTCTTCAACGTTTACCAATACACTGAAATGAAAAGGGACAATCTGGATAGCTGACCAGGATCACCGCTTCTCCCTGCACAGCCCGACGAAATGCCGGAACATGCCGGCACTTGCAACCGGATGCAGGTGGGTATAGCTGCCCAGCGTGTTGTTGACCACGGCCCCGTCATGGTTGTCACGGATACCGACCCCCCTCGTAAGATGGTAGGCAAACCGCGTGTCCCGGTCAAGCACCACATCAGAATAATGGAACTCGTGACCACGGAACAAAGCATTGCCCAGAGGTGATCCTGCATCGGAAGTCCCTTCCACATAGCTGACCACCCGGCGCGCCGGCATCCGGGTCTCGCCGGTAAATACCCCGCACATTGCCGATGTCTGGTCAGCAGCAGATCCCTGCCAGCCTTTCATTAAAGTCATCCGTTCCGTCAGGTACATCAGGCCGCCGCACTCCGCGTAGATGGGGGTACCGTTCCGGGATACATGCCGCAGGTCTTCGCGCATGCGGTCGTTTGCTTCAAGTTCCCGTACAAAGAGTTCAGGATACCCGCCTCCAATGATATACCCCTCCGCTTCCGGGAGCCGGTCATGTACCGGGCTGAAGGGAACAATATCCGCCCCAAAGGAATGCAGGACGTCGAACAGATCGGCATAATAAAAATTGAATGCCTCGTCAAGGGCAATGCCGATCTTTATGTCCCGTCCTGGTGTCGGGTCAAAGACCGGGGACTTGCCCCGGGGCATATCGATTTCTTTCATAAGCGAGACAAACCGGTCAAGATCCACATACTGCCCAATCAGGTTCGTGATGGTCTCTATGCGGTTATCGAAATCTCCCCGCCCGGAACCTTCGCGGTAGGGCACAAGCCCAAGGTGCCGCATGGCAAGCTGCATCTCCTCCATCCGGGGAATTGCCCCGATAACCGGCACGCCGCAATAATGTTCGATCGCGGTTGTTGCCTTTTCCCTGTGGGATCCGCCTTTGATGTTATTGAGGATAATTCCGGCGATCCGGATATTCGGGTCAAAAGACTGGAACCCTTTGACAATCGCAGCAGCACTCCGGGTGATGCTCTGTGCCGAGACCACGAGAACCACAGGCAGGTCGAGCGTCTTTGCAATTGCTGCGGTGCTGCCAACATCCGTGAGTGCATCCGCTCCCTCGTACAATCCACGGACGCCCTCGACAATGGCCATGTCCGCTCCGCGGCACCCGAACCGGAAAATATCATGGATCTGTTCACCGGAAAGCGTGAAACTGTCAAGATTCCGGCAGGGGCGCCCGGAAACTGCGGATAGGTAGGAGGGATCGATATAATCCATGCCGACCTTGAAGGTCTGGACGCGGTGCTTTTTTGAGAGCAGGGCTGAAAGAGCAAGCGTGATGCTGGTCTTGCCGCTACCGGATCGGTCGCCGGTGATGAGGATCTGCCTCATACCAGACTCCGGAGCACGGCCCCGAACTCGCTCTCCACGATATTCCGGACCCCGAGCGTCTTCGGGTGAAGGTCGATCTCGACCATCACGTGCTCGTGGCCGAGCTTATGGAGCGGGGCAACCTGCCGGGGCCCGTTCGTGATGGAAAAGCACTCAACACCTTTCGTATATTCCTCCGGGATCGCGTGCGGGACACCGGCGATGAGGGCAAACGCGGGGGCGATCTCCCGGATCCGGTTCCCGAGATTATCGCCGTTCGCGCCGTACTCGTCGAGCGCCCCGACCAGTTCCGGTTTCACACCCCGCGCCGTCATTTCCTTAAGAATGATCTCCGCATCCAGCCGGGTCTTGGGAAGCCCGCGCTGGTCGAGGTTTGCAATATACGTGATATCGGCGTCAGGGCAGGCATCGTGCAGTGCGATCAATTCGTCGGCAAACATATACGCGGTCTCCTTCTTCGCGTTCAGAATAGCAACTCCCCGCTTCCCGCTCCGGGCACGTTCGAGCAGCCGCCCGGCGGCCTTGTGCTTGAGGTCGCCCCGCGACGGCTCGATATACGACTCGCTGGCAGCGCCCCGCAGGCGCTCCACTTCGGTTGCTTTTCCCATCATGAAGCGCTGGCGTTCGAGTTCGTCAAAAGTGATCCAGCCGGCCGCTTCAGCGGCTTCCAGCGTAGAAAGCACACCGGCAATATTCTCGATATACCCGGCATGGATATCAACCGCAATCGTGGGAGTCGTTATCCCGGCCCCGTCGATTGCGGACTGGAGATCCTCGCCGATGATCATCGCCACGCATGTACCGATTACCGCCATGCGTTCTGGCGAGAAGGTATCCTCGGCATACCGCAGCACGTCTTCAAGCGGTTTCTGGCCCCCGAAGATGAACTCGTTGTCGGCAAGCGATGTCGTGAGCACCCGCATACCATCTTCCTCGAGCAGCCGGGCATGCTTGAATGAGCAGCCCGACGGACCGTGGAGGATGGCTACATCGGCTTTCAGGTCACGGGCTGTGTAGAGTGCAGCAACAATCGAACTGGGACGGGGGTGCATGTATTTCATGGTGATCAGTTATCTCCAGGTTTTTACCGACAGGACAATCGAGCCTTTGCCTGCGATCCGGACTGCTTTGTTCCGGCCGTCTTCAAGGGTAATGCAGACTGCATCAACCCTTCCTTTGAGTGACTCGTACTCACCGGTTCCCGGGTCGGGATACCGGCCGATCCATACAACATGAACGGGCTGGACATTGTCGATCGCACATACAATCTGGTTAAAGGAGAATCCTTCGCAGACTGCTCCGTCCCCTTCTACCTGCCCGATGACCATCGTCAGTTCGCGCTCCCTGGCGCAGTGCCGGGCATACCGGGCAGCGCACAGGGTCGTTGTCACGTTCGTGCCGCTGTTGGCATTGTCAATGATGATGAGTCCCTTTTCATGGCTTAAGGACATCCGACCCGGCAGGGCGGTGAAATTGTTGAGCGGGGCCGGGCTGATATGCAGGATCATGGCCGCCGCTGCCGCGAGCATGAGCGGGATACGATAGGGGGGGAGGAGAAACAGGGGGTTTGAAAGAATGATTTTCCTGCCATCCATCTCGACCGTGCACTGCATGCCGTCGCACCAGGCAACCTCATTGACATGGACAACATTTTCCTGGTCCATGGATACGCCCTCAGCAACCAGCACACGCTTTGCATGCCGCGCCGATGCGATCTTCTCATTTATTGCGCACTTCTTGCCGCTGGCAAACGTGTAGTTGTCCGGTGAGGTAATGATGGCGAGGTCGCCTGCACCGGTAACTCCGAGCGATATTTCACAGACAAGCCAGCCCGGCATCCGGTTCGCATAACGGATCGCAGCAATTCCGGATGCCGGGGTGATACTCTTTTTCCAGAGCATGTTTTTTGTCGGGTACGTGTATGTCCCGGTGGAAGTATGCAAAACGCCATTTCCAGAAAGGATATGGGCAAGTGCGTGTGCGGTCGTAGTTTTTCCCTGTGCCCCGGTGATCTCGATCATCGGGTGAGGCAGGGTCCCTCCCAAAAGATTCCGCACGGCTTCGTGATGAGTGATAACCGGGACCTTGCGCCGGGCAAGCAGCGGGTGATCCGGGTCCAGGTGAACCGGTGCGACAACAAGGTCATAGTCCCGGTGTTCTGCTTCGCGAAGCTCATTGGGGGTGGTACCATGATAAACATCCACGACATCAACGGAATGGCCGGCCTCCCTGTAGGCCGCACTGATCTCGTTTCCGCCGTGGACCGTATCCAGTACCAGGACATGCATACAAAAAAATCAGAGGAGTGAAAGAGCTTTGTTCGCGTTCTTGACCATCAGCTCGGCAAGGAGCGGGTCGCTCCCGATGGGATCGGCATAGAGAAGCGGAACTGACTGTCCGTTCAGGACAAAAGTGCCTTTCTTGACCCCTTCGGGCAGACCAATTTCCCCGGGAATGTCTTTTTCAATATGGACACCTTTTGCAAGAAACAGGGGGACAACGACAAGTGCCTCGATGGGTTCGTGCCGGAACGCATCCAGCGATTCCCTGATCGATGGCTTATTCAAGTTCATGAACCCGCATTTCACGATATATCCGGTGTTTTTTGCCCTGATGAATTCGGCAGTCTTCTCGATGAGTTCCTGGTTATAGGGCATAGAGCTTCCATGCCCGACGAGTAACATTCCCTTTGCCATAGTGGTAACCTCAAAATCCAGTTTTCGGGATGTATTATAACAAGGTCCGGCAGTGCCGATCCTTATTCCGCTTCCCTACTGTATGAAAAATAGGTACTGATCGTAATAATTTTTATCGGATTGATCCTGGTTTTCGTAATACTGCATCCGGTTTTCAGCGGGAAACCTTCGAACGGATACCGTCCGATCATGACCACCTTCATCTTTCCATTGAAATCCTGGCAGGCAGAGACATGATTCAGATCTAGCAATAAAAAAAATTCATATTCTTTTTTTAATCCAGCATCCCACCAATAACGAATGAGTGATTTTGAGCGCGAGATCGTCCACTGCCTGAACCTTTTTTTCAGGACGCACCATATCCAGGGCTTCGCGTACCGGCTCAAACAGTCCCGGGTTACGAGCCAGTTTGTAGATGTGCTTGTCGACTCGCTCAACCCTGCCTATAATCTCTCGGTAGAGTGTAAGTCTATACTCGATAAGAAACTCTACTTCTCCCAGCACTTCCACTCGGACAAGAACAAGGTCCACCAGGTGGACGCAATCTCGGATTTTCTCACAAAGAGCGGGCGCATCGGCTATCTAGCCGTGGAGTTCCGGCAAGGGCCGGGCAAGGCGAGCGAGGGATTCCTGATCCCGTGGCCGGTTGTGGTCGGGCATTACCGGGCCGGCAAGGGAATCACGATTGACGACGCGCGGGCCTGTATCACCTTATCGAGGTCAAAGGGGAGTTACGTGCTCGAATCACTGAATGCAAAGTAATTTGATACAATACCGTCAACTGATATGAACTCATGAGAGCTGCTTTTGAGCGTTTCGGGCTCCTGATTAATGACCGGATCGTGAGAACACCGGTCGGCATTGCATCCATGGCCGGGATCGTTGATGCCGACTACGTACTCGAACGTGCCGGGCATATCGGTATTGCGTTCATTGGCGGGTATTCCATTGACAGACCAACCATGACCGCGGCAAAGACCCTTGCTGCCGGCGGGGACCGTAAAGAGTTCCTGTACGATGATCCGGTAAAGGAACTCAAAACCCAGATCGCGAAAATGGAGACGAGCGACGTGGTCCTCGGGATCAACCTCCGGGGAAGCTCCCCGGATTCGTTCTCCGCTCTCGCCCGGGCACTGGGGAATACGGTAGTTTACGAGATCGACGCCCATTGCCGGCAGCCTGCCATGGTGGAAGCCGGGTGCGGTGAATATTACCTTAACCATACGGACAGGCTTGTTGCCGTTGTCCGGGCGCTGAAGGAAACCGGTGTCACCGTCTCCGTAAAATTCCGTATTGGTGTTGCACCCGATGACCGGACACTTGCGGTTGCACTCTGGAAAGCCGGTGCCGATATTCTGCACATCGACCTCATGGATGCCGGGTCTGCAAAACTCCGGCAGATCCGGAACAGCTGCCCCCTCCTGATCATCGCCAACAACTCCATAACGAACTTCGATCGCATGCGGGAGATGCTCTCCCACGGGGCCGATCTTGTCTCGATAGCCCGGCAGTCTGATGAACGTACCCTTGCCGGGCTGGACGCTGCGATTACCCGGTTTGCTGATGAAGAAGGCTGGTATAACTCGCCAAAGCAGCTCTGCCGCGGGGGAGATATCCGGGCGCTCTGCTTCTGCTGTATGCCGGTCAAGGAATGTCCGCTCATCCCGACCCTTGAGCGTATCGGGCTGCCACGCGAGGACTATATCCGGATGAAACTGGAATCCGTCAGGGGTACACCGCTCGAACACGGGAACCAGACCTGTTTTGGCAGCCTTGCATGGTGCTGCAAGATCTCCTCCCCCTGCATGTTCCGGAACATGACGTTAAAGCAGTACGGTATCAGCACGAAAGAATATATGCGCCTGAAACGCGATCTCTCAGAAACGATCATGAGTCGTGTTTTTCCGTGACCAGTTTTATGATAAAACCTGCCGAACGGGCACAGCTTGCCATGATGCTCGAGGTGACCGCATACCCGAAACCGGGAAACGTGGACCGCTGCCACGATTATCCTGAAACGCACCTTGAGCACTTCCTCGCATCCACGATCTTTGCACGGCAGGCACTCGAAGAAGCCGCGGGCGGGAAAGGCAGGATTGGCGAGATTATCGGACACGCAGTCCGCGACACCAACTGCCACGAAGGGGGCAACACCCATTTCGGCGCATTCATCCTGCTCATCCCGCTCCTGTATGGGAAGGACATCCCCGGGGCGATAGCGGCGATCGGAAAAACGGACACGTCCGATGCCATTGCGTTCTACAAGGCGTTTGCCATGACATCTGTAAAAATGAATGCAACGGATGAACTGGACGTAAACGATCCTCAAGCCCTCACCATGATCCGCGACCGTGAGATGACACTCCTCGACATCATGCAGCACTCGGCAGCGCATGACATGGTAGCCCGCCAGTGGGTGACCGGCTTCCCGCTCGTGCGCCGGGGTGCCGATCTCCTGAAACAATCCGGACCCGGGCGCCAGGCCATTGTCAATACGTTCCTGACACTCCTTGCAACCGAGCCCGACACGTTCATTGCGAAGAAGCACGGGATAGAGATTGCACGGGAGACGATGCTCCGCGCCCGCGATGTTCTTGACGGCAAACTGTCCGTTCAGCAGATGGACGAGGATTGCATCCAGCGCGATATCAACCCGGGCTCAATTGCCGACATCACGATTGCGTCCATCTTTATCGCACTCGGGGAGGGCTGGTCATGGGACTCTTAAGAGGCGGCATCAACGAGGTGATCGCCACCACCATGTACAACGCCGCCCCCATCGGCATCCATCAGCGGGGAGGAAAAACGAGCATGATCCTGTTCCTTGGCAGCCACACCGCAGAGAATATTGCCCGGGACGGCTGGGTTATTGCCAATTTCATCCACGACCCGGTGCTGTACGTGAAAACCGCATTCGAAGACCTGCCCAAGGAGCAGTTCATCGAAGAACCGGTTAACGGGAGGACGATGCATCGCCTTGCCGGAGCGGATGCGTGGGCTGCATTCAGCGCTACCGTCGAACACCGGACAGCTGAGTCGATGACCGTTTCGCTCGTGCCAGAGAAAGAGATTATCGAGAATGTTGCAATTTACCCGGTCAACCGGGGATTCAACAGCCTTATTGACGCGACCGTTCATGCTACACGATACAAGATCACCCGCGATGCCAATCTGAAAAAACATATCGATTATCACGCAGGCCTTATCCGGAAGTGCGGTGGGAAGAAGGAAATCGAGGCGCTCGATGTACTCAACGGGTATATCAGGTAATTTTTTTAAGATTTTTTTCTCATGCATGCAGACACAGGCAATGCCGAATCACTGAAATCCGATCGCAGATGTCAATCCCAGAATAATCTGAACTTCCACAACAGATCCCTGCAAATCACCGTGTAGCCCGCAAAGGGATGTCAGTGCAAAGCGTACAGATTTGCTGGTGAGAACCGTTGCGGGTACCGTAATGTCACACGGACGAAAAAGGAGAGACTGATATTAATACCCCGGCCCGGGTATTTCAACAGGAATCTGGTACTGGGGCATAGTGACCTTCAGGGATATTTTTGGTGTGACAAGGACCTGCCCGGTCACGTAAACCCCGACTTTTACCTTACAGGACCCGGACTCACAGGTGCTTCCGATACTGCACTTGTGCCCGCAGGTACCGCAATTGGATTCATCGGTCTTGAGGCTTGTGCAGCCGCCCCCGCAGCAGGTCGCGGTCAGTCCCGAGCAGATATTACCACAGGAGCCGCAGTTACCATTGTTGGTGGACAGGTTCACGCACGTTCCGTCGCACATAGTCAGTCCTTTTACAAAACATACCTTTGACGTGCCGATTCCGCCCAGGGTCCAGGTGGTCCCGGGTGATGTTGTTGTTGCAGTCGAAGTTGTCGTAGTTGTGACGGCAGCTGTCGTAGTTGCTGGAACGGCAGTCGTGGTTTCCGCAGGTAGATTCGTACAGGTGGATGCACTGCAGATCATGCCGGCCGGGCACTGGTTCCCGCAGATGCCGCAGTTGCTGGCGCTGGACGCGAGCTCATAGCAGTACCCGTCAGAACAGGGAGACATCCCCGCCGGGCAGCCATTGCCGGAACCCGTTACGGCCGGTGCAACAACGCACGCGTTGTTCTCAACGGTATATCCATCCCTGCAGAAGCACTGGCCCTGCTGGCAGAGTGCATTGGCCGGGCAGGCGTACCCGCACCCGCCGCAGTTGGCAGCATCGTTGTTGATATCCGCAGTACAGGTACCGGGGGGCTGTGTACCCGCGGTTCCGGGCAGGGTCGTGGAGGCAGCGGCCGGGGTTGCAGGCGTCGTTATTGAAGCGGGCGCCTGCGTTTCAGTTATCAGCGGTGAGGCACCAGAGGTGTTCGGGGAAGTACAGCCGGCAGCCAGCATCATGACGATGACAACCGCACACAGGAATACACGATGAATTGGAGTCATAGGACAAACAAAATATTTTCAGTTGTGAATATTAATGATATCGGTTTACTTTTTGGAATACGCATCAATAGAAAGGAATGTGAGTCGTGCATCCCGGCGGAGCTGCCCCTTCATCCCGGGATTCCATAACCACGGATCCTATCCGGACACGATAAAAACTGCAGACGGTCGTTTCAGGACAAATCGGTTGTTACTGGGGGTCATTGCACCGGAAAAACATGCTGGCACACGGAAGCAGGTCATCCGGTTTCCCGCAGATAGAACAGATTTATCTATACATTTAATAAGAAAGATTGCGACTGTAACATACAGATCTGCGAGGGATACCGGGCACTTCCGGAACGGGACAAACCATGAGACCCATCACGCCACAGCGACAATTCCTGTATGACATCTGTATCATCGCAAGCGTGCTTACCGCTGTCATTATCACGTACTTCAGCCTCACCTGGGAAATCTACGAAGTTTTCCCCTACCTGTACCTGCTCCCGATTATCCTGATCGCGTTTGCCCGCCCGAAACTGAGTATCTATGGCACCGTGCTTATCGGCTGGCTGTACCTGGCGCTCGTCTTCTTCATTGGCCTGCCCACCGCCCGGCTCTACATGCTCGCCACGGTCTGGTTCTACATCTTCGTCTCGCTCGGGGTCCTCATATCCACGTATTCGCAGGTATACCACAAGGAAGGCGAGCGGAGCTGCGGGACCTATTACAACTCTCAGGCAGGAGCATTCCGGTTCGACAAGAACACGTTGAGCCTCATCGATGCGAACTTTAAGTTTGCCAGTATCCTGCATTACGACTGTAAAGATATCCTGACAAAGTCCCTGCCGGACTTCCTCCCGGATAAAGCCACCCTGGATGAGTTCCTCAGGCAGGTCCGCGACAAGCGGCGGGTGCGGGATATCGAAGTCGGGCTCCTTGCAAGCGACGGCACCATCCGCTGGACACTCGTCTCGGCAGCAGACTGCGATGACGTCACCATCATCTGTACGGTGGTTGATATCACTGATAACAAGCAGGCACAGGAGGCACTCACGCAGGCAAACCGGAAACTCAACCTGATGAACAATATCACCCGTCACGATATCCTCAACCAGCTCACTGCACTGATAGGGTTCCTCGAGATCTCACGTAATGATACAAAGGACCCCGAACTGCTGAAGTTTATCTACAAGGAAGAACTGGCAGCAAACGCAATCCGTAGCCAGATCCTCTTCACCCGCGATTACCAGGACGTAGGCGTCCACTCGCCGAAATGGCAGAACGTGGCCGAGACGGTTTCTCTTGCAATCGCAACAATTGACCTGCACAAAACCGAGGTCTCTCTCGACCTCAAGCAGATACAGGTTTTTGCCGACCCGCTGCTTGAGAAGGTCTTCTACAACCTTGTGGAAAACTCCATTCGTCACGGTGAGAAAGTAACGAAGATAACTATAAGGGCCATGGAAAATGCGGATGGCATGGACCTGATATATGAGGACAATGGCGTTGGCGTCCCGGATGATGCCAAAGAGAAGATCTTCCGCAGGGAATATTTCAAGAATACCGGTTTCGGTCTCTTCCTGACCCGGGAGATCCTTGCCATTACCAGTCTCTCTATCGCGGAGAATGGGATACGGGGGACCGGGGCCCGTTTCATTATCCACGCCCCGAAAGGCATGTTCCGGATCAGGTCCGGGGTCACGAACGGATAATTCCTTTATCCTGCAGGAAAAAGGGCCGGGACCGGGATACTGATAAAAGACCGCGTACTGATAAAAAAATTGTTCTGTAAAACCAGCATGAACTGATCAGGGTCAGACGCAAACGATGAAAATCCTGTAAATACTGGTTATTGGGGAGGGCTCCCTGCCTCAGGGCCTCGGTACGGCACGGCAGGGCAAGTTCGGTTTCCGGGAAAACAAGGAGTTGAAACCGTCGCAAAAGCCCCCGCGAGGGCGGCGGCACCTATCGTAATGGGGGTATGGGGGCATCAGCCCCCATCATGTGTCATCTGGCGTGATTTAATATGGAAATGTCCTCACAATTTCCATTCTGTGTGCCTGTGGCCGCAGGCATCGTGCCCGTTTTCATGGGAAACACACATGAACCGATCCGGTTCACACCCAAGCCATGAGTATCAGCAAAATATGTATTTCAACCGTCTTGATCCACCATGGGGGCGTCCCGTCGGTGGCGGCTGCATTTATCATTTTCGGGGGTGGGGGGGTCTCACCCCTACCTGCAATTCCTGAAGAGGCCATTTCCAGGGGAAATTATCCGATATTAATCATGTCACTCCCGGGGGCTTCGAAGAATCCTGATGGATTTTTAAATCAGGAATGGCGCAATGGGAAGTATTATCATGATGAAAAGATGTTTTCTCCAGAGCAAAAATGATTGGATTTTGGCGGGAAGCGCTCTGGACCGTGCTGCCCTGCTATTTCCATCCGAATACCGGGATCATCGGTTTTAATGGATCGAACTCTTCTTCAGAAGCTGAAAGCCTGCGGGTATGGGAAAACTGCTGACCATTCTCATTTGTGTACGTGATAACTGCCTTTACCTCTGCAACCATAGATGGCAGGAGGTATTCGTGTGCCTGGTCTTCAGCGAGAGAATCGACCGTATATTCAATATTCATCGGGACGAGCGCAACGTGGATTTTTAGCGCAGGTGAATTTCCTGTATTGGAAAGAACAATCGCTTTTGCATCTTCCCGTAGTTTCACATCCACCTGGGGTAAAAATGCGGTGTCACGCATGATCAGGAGAGACATGACGATGGCGACAAGGATGATGAAAGCTATCCCGGCCAGGTAGATATCGATAAAGTAAAGCAGGATCGTGACCAGTATCCCGGCTGCCAGGACCGCGGTTATTTTTTTATCCATAGGTTTCCTTTCGCGTTCCCCCTTTTTTTCCTTAACGGTTTGATACCGGGATACCCGTCCCGTCAGGTCAGGTTGTGGATCTTCCTGAGCCGGGAGATGACTGCAGGGGTTTTTTTACCGGGCGTTTTGTTCCCCGGCTTAAACCGGGTCCCGGAGAGGGCATCAAAGATGTTGTGCACAGCGGCTCCGTGCGACGGTCCGTAGCCGCCTTCCAGCACGAGGGCAAGCGGCATGCCGGTGGCATCGAGGAGACGCCCGGTCAGGTATCCGAGATCTTCCGGCAGAATTTGTATATCGCCGACCGGGTCATCGGACAGGACGTCTTGGCCGGCGGATATGATGATAAGATCGGGATCCATGCGGGTTATTGCCGGCAGGAACACCTCTTCAAACACGAGAGATAAATCTGCAATGGTACTCTTCCGCGCCAGCGGGGCGTTGAGTGTGAACCCGGTTCCGGGACCGACACCAATCTCCTCGACATGGCCGGTATGGGGGAACACGTCATCCTGATGTGTGGAACAGTACAGGACACGGCCGTTGTTATAGAAGATGTCCTGCGTACCGTTGCCGTGGTGCACATCCCAGTCGATGATGGCGACACGGTTCACTCTCTTAAGTGCCTTTGCCGCAGCAATGGCAACGTTGTTAATGAGACAGAACCCCATTGCCCATGCTGCTGCAGCATGGTGGCCCGGCGGCCGGACCAGTGCAAAACAGCTCTCGCCTTCAAGCGTGCGTTCCGCCGCGGCAATCGCCGATCCGGCGGCATACGTGGCCACTTCATACGAGTGGGGATTGATATAGGTATTCTCATCGATATACCCGCTGTGGAGCGGGTTCGCAGTAAAATTCCCGCCCAGGTATACGGAATCGCGGAGGAAATCAAACTCAACATTTCTTTCGCACTGCTGGCGGAGCCATTTCAGGTATCCCGGGTGGTGGACGCGTTCGATATCTCCGGGAGCGGCAGGAACCGGGTCCTGACGGGGGACGTCCACCGGAAGCCGGTCGATGATCCCGATGAGCCGGTCGTGGCATTCGACATGCCCCTCCTTGTCATGCTGCTCGAAGATCGGGCCGGTGATTGCGGAATAATTCATCAGGTACCTCATGAATGAGAAACAGTATATGATATTCCCGGGCAACTGCTTTGAATATTATGGATGGGATCATTCTCCCGGCCTTTCGGATGAAAACGAGCCGGAAAAAATCCTGGTTCCGAGCATTTCCGCCGGTTCATATGGGCATTCTCCGGGGAAAAAAATGGTTGCGCGTCCGGCATGTGCCCGGATAATCCAGCCTTATGCGGGAGTATGAGTGATGACCGTGTCGTTACGCCGGTACAAAAATAAATGAAATACAGCAAAAGTACATAACATCCTGTTGACACCCATGACCTCACTATTTCGTTATTGACCGTGAATAATGGCCAGAATCGCAAACAATTCGAAAATTATTAATAAAGCAGCACAAGAATCTTACATTGACCTATACGGAAAAGTGATATAATACGTTGCTGGTATAGGTGGATTATTAAGAGGTGTGTAAAAAAATGGTGTTTCATCCGCCGGTAGCCATCACTGCAAAAGCAGGAGACGCCGGTAAGTACAAAGTTGGCCTGCCGGCCTGGAACATGATCCTCCGTGGATTCATGTCAGGCGCATACATCGCTATGGGTGCGGCTCTTGCAACGGTCTGTTCAACAGGGATCATGGCAACCGATGCCGCGATGCGCTATGGTACTGCCAGCGCCGGTTTCTCCCAGTTAATCCTGGGATGCGTATTTCCGGTCGGGCTTATCATCACCGTCCTGACAGGTGCCGAGCTCTTCACGGGCGATGCAATGCTCGCCCCGATGGCTGCCTTCATCCACAAGATCAGCTGGATGGAAGTCATGAACCTGTGGATCTTCGTCTACATCGGGAACTTCATCGGGTCAGTCGTTTTTGCATACATCTGTGCATACGGCCCGTATGCGTCCTTTGATGCCGCCGGTGTGGGAACCGCGACTGCGTTTGGTTCCCGGGCAATTGCCATAGCTGGAGCAAAAGTGGGTTATGTGGGAGTTATGGGAATGTGGTCTGCATTCCTCAAAGCCATTGCCTGCAACTGGCTCGTCAACCTCGCTATCCTGCTCGGTATCTGTGCAGATGACGCGGTTGGCAAGTTCTTCGGCATCTGGTTCCCGATCATGGCCTTCGTTTCCTCAGGTTTCGAACACTGTATCGCGAACATGTTCTTCATCCCCGCGGGTATCTTCACCCAGGGATTTGTAACCGACCCCACGAAGATCAATGCCAGCATCAACTGGATTACAATGTTTACTGCAAACATCATACCGGTAACGATCGGTAACATTGTCGGAGGTTTATTCTTCGTCGGTGTTCTCTACTGGGTTGCGTTCAGGAAAGAGATCGCAGCACTGAAGTAGATAAACCACCCATCATTTATTTCATGAAAATCGGAACCATCGATGTGAAGGTTTCAAACATCTCTATCGGGGTGTTTGTCTTCTTCACTATTTTATTAATTGTCGCCTCGACAATGGACACGGGTATCCGGCCCCATCTCATCTGGATGATCCCGTGTCTCTTTTTGTTGCTCGTCATTCCGGTCCTTCTCAACTATATGAGCCGCAGCCAGTACAAGGACCTGGAACCGGTCTACGAGAAGGAAGCAAAGACGGTGCGGGTCCGGCTGATCAACGAGAGCATGATCGGCAAGATCGTCCGTATCGAAGGAGTCGTCGAGCGCGTCCATTTCCAGATCCTTAACCGCCCGCAATACACGATTGCCGACCGTTCCGGCTCAATCTCGGTGAAGATGTTCACGAGCCCTGACAAGGACGTTAAAGTGAACGATACTGTCGAGGTCTTCGGTCAGGTGATCCGGCGGTACATGATAACCGGAGAACCGGTCATCAACTGCGTTATCATCCGAAAATATACCAAACCGTCGGAATAATGTATACTGAATATTACCTGTTGTTTTCCCCTTAAACCGGAGTCCTGTACCCATGACAGAAAACCCAATGCGCGATACCCGCGGCAATTACCTTGAAGCGCTTGTGCCCGTTCTGGCTTTCGGGAGCACCCTCCTCGGAATTGCCCTGTGGGAATCCGGCACCCGTTTTGAGATCCAGTACGCTGCAGCCGGCAGTTTTCTTGCGTCCTGCCTCCTCGCGTACCTTGCATGGCACCGGCCGCGGAAGGATATCGTCTCTCTCACAACCCCCCTCTACGGGTTCATCTTCCTTGTCACCTCCATCGATTATTACAGCGGGATCCTGCTGCAGCTGTTCTACGCGACCGGGCTCACCATTCTCGTCATCAGACTGCACTATCGCTTTGGTGCAGGCGCCGCAGTCAGTTCCGATACTGAACTCCCCACCGGCCCGCTCCGGGACTATGTTGAATCAACCCGCGATACCTTTGCCGGACTCGACGCAGTAACGGGACGCAGCGCAGTGATGGCATTCTTTGCGTTTGCCGAAGGGAATTACCGCAAAACAGCTGATGTGTCGCATGCCGCCTCCTGTCATGACGGGACACCTGCATATGTCATACGGGCTTTTACCGTCCTCCGCCAGCACGCGGAACTCCTCGACAAAAACCAGCCCCGGCCGGTGACGTACCTGAAGTTCCTGCCGGACGACGCACCCTTTATGGCAAAACCCCTCCCCGCTGACGCTGATCCTGATGCAGAGTTCGAAGCAATGATGGATAATGCCCTGCTTCTCCTGTACGGCGCTGCGTGGTACGGGTCACCGGAGAACCGGCCATCATTGATCGCAGCGCAGCCTTTTGCGAAGAAGCTGCTGGAAGGGTAGAAACCACGAACGTATGGCCATTAACGGCCCGTATTTACCTTTTTTATCGCGAGAAAAGTATTGAAGGCGGTTGCTTCAGATCTCGCCAAACAGCGCCGTAATATCTGCAAAGTCGATCCTGCCGTTCCCATTGAGATCGAACGCGGTGACCGGTTCGTTTTCCGCTATCCATTCCAGGGAGGTGAAGTACAGGACAATATCGGTAAAGTCCAGCCGTCCGTTGCCGTTCAGGCCTTCGTAAATGCCGTGTTCATCGGGATCCGTAAGCGGATTCGTATAACCGGGAAGCGGGATAACACCGCTGGTGGCCCCGACACGGATATACCCGGTCTTCGGCGCACTGTCGTACCCGTCAGCATTGAACACCCGCAGGGCCACATTGTAGTTCCCTTCTTTCGCATACATATGCACCGGGTTCTGGCCGACTGAACCAGCGGGCTGGAACCGCCACGTGTCGTTCTTGACCAGTTCAGTGAGACTGCTGCCGACATTGTCGTATCCTGCCAGCAGGACAATGCTCGTATCGGGAAGCACGACCATGGCATGACCATCCCGCTTCGGCCACCCGGGGTTTCCTGATGCAAGGGTCCATGCCTCCCCGCGGTCGGCCGAGCGCCAGACATCGCTCATCCGGCCTGTGTCATCGTACCCGCCCGTGAGAACGATGCTGCCGTCCGGCATCGCAACGGCAGACGCGATCCGCCGGGCCGCCCACCCGGGGCTTGCGTTGACGAGCGTCCAGCTTGCCCCCAGGTCCTCCGACCGCCAGACATCGTTTAAGTAACTGCCGTCAAACCCGCCAATCAGGACAAGGCTCCCGTCCGGCAGGGCAACGCTCGTATGGCTGTCGCGCTTCGACCACGCAGCAGCTGAGGTCATCTGCGTCCATGTCAGGCCGCCATCCGCTGAGCGCCAGACATCGTTCATCCGCCCTTCCGTGTCACCGTACCCTCCGATGAGAACGATGCTGCCATCCGGCAGGACATTCATCGTGTGATAGTACCGGGGCGTGAAGCCGGGGCTTGCATTAAGAACTGACCACGTTGCACCCTTATCTGTAGTCTTCCAGACCTCGCCTTTCGAGTTACTGTTAAAGCAACCTGTCATAATGATGCTGCCATCCGGCAGCGCCACGGCCGCATGAGCGTGCCGCCCGACCCACCCGGGGCTCGCGTTCACGAGCGTCCAGGTTGCGCCTTTGCCGGATGACGTCCAGACATCATTTTTATTACCGGTGTCGTCATGGCCTCCCATCAGCACAATCGTGCCGTCAGGAGTAGCCACGACAGCCGGCCGGAGCCTTTTTGTCCATGGTGCACCCGCAGTCATCCGCGTCCATGTCCCGGCATAGGTCTCGTCGCCAAAGAACCAGGCCCGGCCGGTGGGGCTGCCGGATGAACTATCGGTGAAACTGACCGAAAGCGGTGGTTCACCGTTCGTGGGGCCTGCCGAGAAATCTGCATCGGGGACGGCGCCGGCTGTTGCCTGCACGGCCAGCAGCAGGAAAAGGAAAACCGTCATTATCCGGATTTTCACGATAAAAATTCCCTGTTATTGTCAAAAAACAACCCGTCCTTATGGTATTGAAAGTATTGAACAATTCCCGGATGATTTATTAAATACACAGAATGGAGCAGGTTCGATGATCTATTCCGGGAGTTAGAGACATTATCCGGGCGGATCGGATAAAACATGTAGTACAATTTTCCCCATTCTCTTCTGGAGATAGGCAGGTCTACCATCAGTTATCCGGCCGGAACCTTCATCATCCAGGTCCTCAGCCGCAACCCGTTGATGCATAAAGTGATTCCCAGCAGGAGGGTTACTGCACCAAGAATTTCTATAAGGAATTTCAGGATACCGGCCGGGCTGACAAAAAGCATGACTGCCAGTACGAGCGAGATGACACCGATCGCCATGCGGTTGTAAAATCCTTCGGGAACGGCATGCCGCCCTTTTGCAACGCGTTTCAGCAGGATAACGGCACTTGCGATCGTCCAGAGGGCGAGAATAACGAGGATGGAAACGACCCAGAGTGCCAGCGGCAGGATGAAGGTAAAGATCCCTGCACAAAAAATACCGATTCCGCGGGAGATATCCACGGTCCGGTACTTCTCCGGTAACCGGGTACGGAACGGTCTTACAAGAAGGATGACTGCAAGGCAGATAATGGCAAGAGGAATGATCTGTTCAAACAGGCTCCTGAAAAAATTCAGGGGGTTATTGACGATAAAGAGCCCCACGAGGCACAGGATGAGCCCGAAGATAACCTGTTCCTGCCAGATAAAGCGCTGGGTCTTTAAAAGATCTGCAGTTTTTTTAATTTCTGTCCTTCTGGTATCCATAACCAGTGTCATGAACGTGTCACTGATCATGAGGATTAAGGGGGCATCATCCACGAGATGCATCAGGGGATTTTTCTTTGGATCGTACCGGTCAAGGTGTACCCGCCATTCGGTTTTTGTTTCATGCACGTGAAACCGGCCTTTCCGGTAACTGGCGATGGTGCCCGGCGAGGGGACATTGATTGCCGACTTATGCCATCCATTATCAAGGGGTTCGGTGACCGTGTCTTTCGGTATGACAACCTCCCATATCCCCTGGTTTAACGGTTCAAGGAAATCATCCAGTCTGGTCAATACCCGGCCCCCGGCAATACTGCCACATACGATAACTTCTCTGTCCTCGGATTTGAATGAATCGAATGCGGGGAAACAGGAGAGAAAAATTCCGGCTGTCTCTTTTAAAAAAATAGTTTCCGGCTTTCAGAACCCGGTTTCAAGTCCGGCGCGGATATCCTTCTTCAACTCCTTATTGAGCTCCCCGATATAGTCCTCATACAGGTGGATCCGGGTCGAGACCGGGAACGGGATACCGATGGTGGAGATGATCGCCTCGCCCCGGTCAAGGGTCTGGATCTCGATCTCCATTTTACTGAGATCCTGTTTGGCGCTGCCCATGATGATGTCGCGATCGCCCCGGTCGCCAAGGCCCATGACCACGAAGGTGTTGATCTGGGCGAGCACCTTTGCGTCCACGTTCTTCGGCTGCTGGGTAATGACGCAGAGGCCGACACCGAATTTACGACCTTCCATGGCGCACTCGCGGAACATCTGGGTGGAAGCACCGCCGGCAGCGAGCACCCTCTGGGCTTCCTCGATCGTGATCAGGACCTGGTGGCCTGACTCCTGCTTCTCATCGATGCCAAAACCCCGTGCCTCGGACCGGTGCTTCTCCATGATCATCCGGGTGATGACCGAGAGAACGAAGAGCTCGCTTCGCTCCCCCATGTCCGGGATGTCGATGAGGACAACCCGGTTTGAATGCAGGTCCTTTAAGATCTCCAGGACCGATGACCCCTTTTCACGGAAGAATGCCTTGTTGCCGTTAACCAGGTTGTCGATGTGCCGCTGGATGACGCGGACAGGCCCGGCCATGGAGTTGCGGATCATCCACGCGAGGCTGCCCTCCTTTATCCCGGCGGCAAGGGGATCTTTGATCGGGAAGATCTCGGGATCAACTTCCTGGAAGAACCGGATCGCATCGCTCCCGTCTACCCGGGCGAATGCCTCGATAATATCGTACTGGGCGGAGGTGAGCTCGTAGAGGATGGAAAGGTCGGAGAGCCGGAAGTTGTCATACTCAAGGTTCAGCCGGTTCATGGCGTATTTCTTACGGTCCGTTTCGTTACGGATCGTGAAGATGGAGAGACCATCCCTGCCGTTCGTGTAGTGGACGAGGCCTTTTGTGGGCTCGCCCGTGGATGACTTGCCGCCGCTCACGTACTCGCCGTGCGGGTCCACGATGAGAAGGCCGAACTTCTGCTCCTTCATGCACGAGGCGCAGAAGGTCTTCATGAAATTGGACTTGCCCATGCCGGTTGTCGCAAAGACGCCCATGTGCTGGGGGAGGACGCGGGCCGGGATCCGGACCGGGACGTCTTTAATCACGTCCTGGCCGCTCCGCATGAGCCCGACTTCGATCTCGCCCATCTGCTCGGTGAGGAAGCGGAAGTCTTCGGCCGAGGGGTCTTCTACCGTGGAGAACTTGGAGGGAATGGTGCGGGCCTTGTGGAACCTGCCATCGCTGTCCACGAAACCGAGCGGGACGGCATCGACCGTGATGAAGACGTCTTCTCCGAGGCCATAGAACTGCTCGGCATATGCCCGGGTGTCCCACTTCGGGTCGGCGAAGTTGGAATCATGCGAGAGGTCGGTTATCTTGGCAAAGAAGGTGGCTCCTTTTGTCCTGTCCACGATCTTCTTGATGTCCCCGATATAGAGCGTCTCGCTGTGAGGGGCGATGAAACGGTAGGAGAGGACGCTCCTGCCGATGAGCCGGTACTTCGAGTTATCAACAGTTTCAGTATCGCGCAAATTCATCATGATAATCTCCGAACAGGATCTCATAGGTCTGCCGATCGATGCCGGCCTCTGCAAGCCTTCCCAGCAGGTCGCCTTTCACCTGGTCCACAATCTCTTCGGTGAGGACTACCGTGCGGTGGGCGTCGAGGAGCGGGTACGGGTAGCCGGGGATACGTCCGTCCGCGGAGCAGCCGGCAAGCCGGTTCATTATTTCTTTCGCGGCATCGTCACCGGTCCCTCTCGCGAGCTCGATCTTGAGCGGCCCTTTTGACCGGGGGTGGAGGCAGGCCACGTACATCTCGCCGTGCTGCCACTGCGGGAATGCGGCATGGTCGAGGATGGCAGGATCGATTTTGATCCACCACGGGGCGGAGATGTGATGGGTCTGTGCAAACCCATAGACCGCGGGAAGAAGCGGGTGACCGCTTCCCCATGTTGCGGCCGAGCGCTTGGAAATGCCGGCAAAGCCGATCTCCTTTTCTTTACAGGTGAGGGCAATGCGGGTGAGTACCGGGTTGTGGCTTTCGTGCGAGACCCGGAGCGGGCCGTCGCGGAGGAGGAGGGACCCGTTCCCGAGCTCCTTTGCCATTGTCTCGGTGACCCAGTACTCGACGGTATCCCGGAGGACACCAGCCGCCCGCGAGATGTCTTCATTCACGAGCGGTTTTCCCGGCGGGTGGCCAAAGCAGTCCGCGTAGAGTACGGGAAAATCCTGGTTCTCTTCTTCGGGGCCGATAATCGCAAAGGTCATGGGCGTGACCGAGCGCCGGCTCCGTTCCATATCGATGAACGTTGTCTGGGCTGCTCTCACGACCGCGAGTGCCATGCTGCCGGATTCCAGGAGCATGACATTGGAACCGTCCACGGCGCAGACCTCGCCGCACGGGGCTGCGGTGCAGGGGATGAAGTCGGACGGTTTGATGGTGCAGGTTGTCGAGAACTTCTCCACGAGATTTTCCGGGATCGTGGACCGTATCCGGCCCGCTGCTTCCTTCACCGCACCCGCGTATTCGTCCTTCATCTGTTGAATTCTCTTTTGGGAGTAATGGGATATAAGGGAGCGGGGGTGCAGGGGGAAAATGAATGGTTTCGCACGTTCATGGTTCTGATGTACCACTCAAAGTTCGAAGCCTGAGGGCTTCTCCACATAAGGGTCCGGACGAATCCAGGACATTCATCAGGAAGTCAGGGAAGAAAAGATTTCAGGAAACTTCGAACCCCTCACTTTTCGAAGCCGGAGGGCTTCTCACCATCAGGGACCGGACAGACCCTTCAGTTCCAGCAGGTGCCTCTCCTGCCAGTCCCGCTCCTCCTTAACAGCGGCATCGGCCCGGGCGGGATCTGCGGCTCGCCAGACCGCCTGCTGCGCATAGATTGCAGCACCCAGGGAGTGCGTGGGGACATGGGCCGTTGCAACTGCCTGACCTGCAGATCGGGCAGCAGATCGGGCGGCATTATCTTCCCCGGCTTCCCGGGCAGCAGCATGGGAAGCAAGCGAAGCGCTGCGTATCACGGCCATGTGAAATTCCCCGGTAGTTATCCATTCCCGGAGTACGGCAAGTGCGTCCCGTGGGCGAGGGTCTTCCGGATATTTCTCCTCAAAATACGGCAGGACATGTTCCGTGCAGTCAATCGCCCAGACAGCCAGGATTTTTTTGTCAGTGTCTCTCACCAGTTCTGCCATTGGCTCGTCTTTTTGGGCAAGAGAGAATTTTTTCAGGGTCGTTCTTGGAGTAGCGGTCATGGTAAACCGGATTGTTCTGGCATGGGTTCTTTTCCCTCAAGGTTACCGGGACGCGGCCGGGGATCGGGGGTATCAGGTACTCCTTGCCGGGAATATTCCTTGAATTCTCTGTTGGCAGGTAATGAGATATAAGGAGTCCGGGGTGTCTTTACCCTGTCAGGTGACCGGATGTTCCTGAATATCCCGGTCAGCCGTTATTGTTATAACCTCATCGCGAAAATACACAACGCGAGGAGAAAATAGTATGCAGGACCCCGCAAAAATCCCGAAAATGCCCAAAGAAGAGTACGACCGCCTGATCAAACGCCAGTGTGTATCCCATATTGCTTTTTGTGCCGGTGATCATCCGTATATTGCCCCGTTCATGTACGTATTCGATGGAAAGTTACTCTATTTCCTATCCACAAAATACGGCAGGAAGATGGAATATTTTGCAAAAAACCCGAAGGTCTCGGTCGAGATTGAAGAGTATACTCCGGACCTCTCAGCCTTTACGTTTATCAGCCTTCAGGGGAAGCTTGAAGAGGTGAAAGACCCGGCTGCACAAAAGAACGTCCGGGAGCAGTTCGTTGCAATGATCGCAAAAAACCGGCTTTCTCCCCGGGTCCTCACGGCTCTTGGTCACAGTCCGGATGACAGCCCTGAAGTGATCGTCCGCGAGGAACGATCCATGGTATGGAAACTCGTTGGTGTGAAGGATATTGTGGCCCTGAAAAACGGCTGACCCTTCATACCTTTTCCTACTTGCCTTTGGCAGGAAACCCCCCCCTTTATTACCTGTACCGTCTCATGAGCCAGTATGCGCACTACGATTATCGTGATCGGTGCCCTTGCGGTTATCCTGCTGCTGGCCCTGCTGCTCAGCCGGTCTTCTGCCGGCACCATCCCGTATGCAGTCACGGGAACGAGCGGGGAGATCGAGTTCCGGCACTACCCTGAGCTGGTCCTTGCCACGGTCGATACTGCCGGGGACGATTACGGGTTCAACCTGCTCTTTGCCTACATCTCCGGCAGCAACAAACCCCGGGAAAAAATCCCGATAACCGCACCAGTCATAACCTCGCAGAAAATTCCCATGACCGCCCCGGTGGTATCCGATGCAGCATCAATGTCGTTTGTGATGCCTGCCGGAACAACGCGGGAGGAGACACCCGACCCGCTGGACAGCCAGGTCCGGATCGTGACCATACCGGAACGGGACATTGCCGTGATCCGGTTTTCGGGATATGCACCCCCGGGAGAGGTGGATGCAGCAACATCACAGTTGCAGGATGGGCTGAAAAATGTCGGGATTGTTACGACAGGCCGGCCGTTCCTGATGCGGTATGATTCCCCGTGGACGCCCGGGTTTATGCGGCGGAACGAAGTGGCAATAGAGATCCGGAGGTAGCGGTCCGTCCTGCAATGGCGGACCACCGGATTTCTTTTCTCCCTTACTTTGCGCACTCATTCTTTTTTTACCGCAGGCAGGTTAGTGCCACAGGTGAGGAGGGTACACCGCGAATGGTGTTCATGGAATCGTAACAACCCTTATCCCCGATCCGTACACACATCCAACGTAACCATGCGGAAATCCTGATACCATGAAACCGTTCATGCCCGTACTCACCTGCCTTCTCCTCCTGTTCCTGGCCATTGTCCCGGTACAGGCAGAAAACCCGACCGTCATCGTTGCCGACTATACCCTCTCGCCTTCTGTCCTGCAGCCGGGCGATGTCGGGACCATCACGGCAGTGATAAAGAATACCGCGGGTTCGGCAACCATATCGGAGAAGAGCGGCTTCCAGTCAGGCAGCGAGTTTACCAGCACGAAGAGCACGGACATCGGCGTCAATATCGAGAGTATCCAGCTCGATTCAACCGATGTGGAGGTCATCTCCGGCAATTACAAACGGGTCGGGGTAATCGGGCCCGGCCAGTCGATCCCCATCACCTTCCTGATCCGGGCCCCGGCACAGGACGGCATCTACTTCCCGGAGATCTGGATCGATGTCACCGGGGGCCAGAGTGTCCGCCAGCCCATCCCGGTCAACGTGAACACCCAGATTGCCCTGTTAAAAAAACCGGCCCTGACCGCCATCAAGACGGTGCCTGAGGGGGTAAACCCGGGCGGGGATATCAGCGCCAGGGTCGTGCTGAGAAACGACGGCCTCGCCCGGGCCGACCAGATCACCGTTGCGGTCAACTGCAGCAGCCCCTCGATCACCCAGAAAACCCCGAGCACGTTCCATGCCGGCAGTCTGCAGAAGGGGGAGAATTCCACCATCGACATGGTCTTCTCGACCGACAAGAACACACCGGTCGGGATCGGCCGGGTCTGCCTGATCATCACCTACGCAAATCCGGACGGTTCGATCACCACCCAGAACGAGATTATCGGCTTGAACGTCAGGGGCAAGGCAAAGATCGGCATCGCATCGCTCTCGACCGATCCGGTCCGGATCCGGAAGGGCGACGCGGTCTCGCTCGTGATCCGGCTCGAGAACACCGGGACGGACAATGCCAATTCCGTGAAGGCAACCATCGACCTCCCGATGGCCGGCGGCCGGGATGCGTACGTGGGAAAGATTGAGCCTGACAACGATGCCCCGGCGGTATTTGCCCTGCAGGCCGGAAACCCCGGGACATATCCCTACAACCTGACCGTGCAGTACGAGGACGATTACGGGGTGCAGACCAGTACAGAGCGGCTGGAGATGACCGTTCTTGAGGGCGATTCGCCCGTTCTGATCCTGGCAGTCCTCCTCCTCCTCGCCCTCTGCGCTGGCGCAGCATACTGGTATTTCGTGCTGAAGAAAAAGGGATCCGCCGATGCTTGAGGAAGAGCAGGTCGCGTTTTTCCTCGCCTCCCGGCTCATCACCCGGGGGAACAAGGGCACCCTTCTCTTAACCATCATGATCATCGCGATGGTCTTTGTCAACCTCATCTTCCTTCCCTCAATCATTGCCGGCGTTGTCGTGCTCTTCAACCAGCAGACCATCGATTACAGCTATGCAAACCTGGTCATCGAGCCCCGCGAAGGATCGCTCCTGATCCAGGATCCGACCCGGCTCGTGGAGAAGATCAACCGGGTCCCGGGGGTTGTCGCGTCCACGCCGCGCTACTCCGCCGGGGCAACGATCGTGTACAAGGGGAAGTCCACAACCCCGCTCGTGGTGGCGATCGACCCGGAACGGGAACCGGAAGTGATGAAGGTGTATTCCAGCATCGCAAGCGGCGATTTTCTGAGCGGGAGCGATACCGGCCAGATCCTGATCGGCACGACCCTTGCCGGGGACCGGGAGCAGAAGGTGGAACGGTCCCCGACTCTCGGGGGCGTGGACGTGGGAAAGACCGTTGATGTCACGTTCAGCAACGGCGTCACCCGGCAGTTCCGCGTGAAGGGGATCCTGGATGCCGGTACCTCCGGTGTCGACAACGCCGCGTTCATCAACAGGAAGGACCTTGCAGAGGTTTTTGGAAATGACGACCCGACCAACCAGGTGCTGGTCCGGACGCAGACAACCGGCAATGAGGACACCATGCGGCTTGTCCTGATGCAGTACGGGGTGCAGGAGGAGATCTGGACGTGGGAGGACAAATCTGCGGATTTCCTTGCATCGATCGTGGGGAGCTTTAACATCATCAACCTCATCAGCACGTTCGTGAGCCTCATCATCGCGGTGGTGGTGATCTTCATTGTCATCTTCATTTCCATCGTGTACCGGCGCAAGCAGATCGGGATCCTGCAGGCCATCGGGATCGACCGCCGGATCATCATCAAGTCCTACATCCTCCAGGCGCTCTTCATCTGCGTCTGCGGGACGATCGCCGGTTTTGCCCTGCTCCTCGCCGTGCTCCAGTACCTTTTGGTCTACCCCCTGGTCTTTCCGGGCGGGCCGGTCGCCCCCCTCCAGGAGAGCGGGCTTGTCCTCCGGTCGATCGCCAGTCTCTTTGCCGTATCGCTCATCGCAGGCTTTGTGCCTTCGTGGCTGACCACCCGGGAGGAGATCCTCTCGGCAATAAGGGGGTAGCATGATCCGGGCACACGGGCTTCTGAAGATCTACGGCAAAGGCAGTGTCCAGATCCGGGCACTGGACGGCGTTGACCTTACGATCGAAAAAGGGGAGTTTGTAGGGGTGATGGGAGCGAGCGGGAGCGGGAAGTCCACGCTCCTGCACCTGCTCGGGCTCCTTGACCGCCCGGGCGCCGGGACCCTGGTGATCGACGGGGTCGATGTCACGACGCTCTCCGAGCGGGAGCGCACGCTCTTCCGCCTCAACCGGCTTGGCTATGTTTTCCAGGACTATGCGCTTGTGCCGGAACTGACGGCCGAGGAGAATATTTACCTGCCCTCCAAGGTGCGGGGAATGAGTGCAAAGGAGTGCATGCTGACCTGCCGGGACATCCTTTCGCTCGTGGGGCTCAAAGAGCGGTACAATTTCCTCCCGGGCGAGCTGTCGGGCGGGGAGCAGCAGCGGGTCGCGATTGCCCGGGCGCTCGTGAACAACCCGGCCCTGCTCCTCGCGGACGAGCCCTGCGCCAACCTTGATTCCCGGAACTCTGTGATCATCCTGGAGCTGATCCGGAAGCTCAACCATGATCTGCGCCAGACGGTCGTGATGGTCTCCCACGAGGACTGGCACCGGAAGTATTTTGACCGCGTCATCTACTTAAAAGACGGGAAGATCGTTCCGGATCCCGGGGCCTGACAACGACCCGGTCATCAGGAAAACCGGAGGGACCCCTCCCGGTTGGTACGTTCACTACCTTTTTATCATCGTCTGCCAGCATACACAATCAGGGTGATATGATTGAACATTGGTGAAAAGAATGTCGGGACCATTGACCGGGTTGTCAGGATCATTGTCGGTATCGCATTTCTCGCAGGGTTCGCACTGAACATGGTGGCAGCACCGCTGTCGTATCTTGTAGCCATTGTCGGCCTTATCGCACTGGTGACGGGTGCGCTCGGCACCTGCCCGGCCTACTCGCTTATCGGGATATCCACGCTGGATAAATCATAATAACCGCAAAATACCCTCATGCTACCCCGAATCCTCTCATTACAACCTTCTTTTATTTTGATCCGACCTGAAGATGCCGGGAACTAGAATGCATAAACGATAAAAAAAATCGTTCTGTTCCCGCACCAAAAAAAAATGAATGCCACCGGCATTCAATTAAAAAAAAAGGTCCCCGTATCGGGGATGATTTCCGGATTGTTGGGGGATCTGTACCAGGAAAAAGGGACATACAAAAAATTATTTGAGGATCTGGTACGCCATTGCCTTCCCGGCCCCGTATGCATTGTCAAGTTCGCTGCTGTCCGGCACATACAGGACTTCCTGCGAGCCGACAATCGTAAACCCGGCGGTCTTCAGCTCATCGGCCACCATCTTCACCGCTCCACCCTTGCCACCCATGGACCCGAAGGTGAAGGCGAACCGTTCGCCGGTCCGGTCGAAGTGCAGCCCCTTGAGATAGTAAAGCAGGTCCCCGATACTCGGGTACGGCATGTCATTGATAGTCGGGACGCCGACCATGATCGCCTTTGAGTCAAGGATGTGTTTGACGATCTCGGAACGTTCGTCTTCGTGAAGGTTGAAGAGTTTCACATCGCATCCGCCCGCAATGACGCCTTCTGCAAGACCATGGGCAAGCATCCTGGTCGAACCATGCATGGTGTCGTAGATGATCGTCACCTTGTTCTTCATGGCAGAACCTGTCGCCCAGCCAACATACGCCCCGAGGACCTTGCCGGGATCGGTCCAGATCTGGCCGTGCGCCGGGGCGATCATCTTCACTTTTTCGATCAGGCCAAGGCCGGTCAGTTCTTCTGCTTTGCGAAGGAACCGCGGTGTGAGCGGTACAATGAGATTGGCATAAAATTTCTGCGTGGCATCCATCAGGACATGCTCGGGTATCTCAGTGTCCAGCCGTTTCGCACAGCAGATATGCTGGCCGAATGCATCGTTCGGGAAGAGGATCCCCTTCTCGGCATAGAGCGTGAACATCGAGTCCGGCCAGTGGAGGAGCGGTGCCTGGACAAACGCGAGTGTCTTTCCGCCCAGGTCGAGCGTCTCACCCGTGTTAACATGATGGAAGGTTGTGCCCTCAAGGGCCGGGAAGTGCCGGAGAAGTCCCTTCTCGGCAATTTCCGTACAGTAAACCGGTGCTTCCGGGAATTTTTTATGGATCTCGACAAGCGCACCGGAATGATCCTTCTCCACGTGGTTCTGGACAATGAAATCGATCTGTTCCTTCTTTCCTTCTTTTGCAAACGCATCGGCAATACGGGCCCACATCTGGGCCGAGTGGCCCGGGTACACGTTGTCGATCAGTGCGGTCTTTTTGCCAAAGACCAGGTAGCAGTTGTAAGACGTTCCGTCAAGGGTGTACCCGTGATAGGTGCGCAGGTCCCAGTCCAGCGACCCGACCCAGTACACGCCATCAGCGATTTTGTAGGATTCGGCTTTCATGGTTCTCACTTTGTTCGTAATTATACGAATGTTCTATTGTTTACGAACAGATTATATATGAACATTGCGAAGCTTATTGCAGGAAATGAGAACACAGCGGTTGAACGGTAAGCGATCCCCGGCGTCCCGGCCGGATGACCTGTCGGCCATCGGGCTCTTCTCCACCCCATCCGGCATCCGGACGGTCCAGTCCCCGGTCCGCGTGAAGATCCTCTCGGTGCTCAGCACCCGCGACCTCACGTTCGACGAGATCGTCCGGCTTTCCGGCCGGGCCAAGTCCACGGTCTCAGTTCACCTCCGGGGACTGGAACAAGACGGAATCATTGGATCGAGAACCGATCCAAATGACGAACGGAAAAAGATCTTCTTCCTCCTGTCGCACTCCCTCGGGAACCTTACGGGGGGTCTTGCTGCAGATGACGGGGCGGACCGGGCAGGCCGGCTGATTACCGGTGACGATCCCTTTGGCTTTTACCGGTACATGTTCCGCACGATCCGGGTCTCGCTTCTTGCTGAAGGGATCAATATTGACCCGGTGCTGCGGCAGTCCGGGAACCGCGTTGGCCACACGATAGCAGCAAACCTTGCAGACAGGAAACTTCCCGTGCTGCTGGAAAACCTCGCCACATTCTGGCGGAAGCATAATCTCGGGACCCTGGAAGTCGAGTCGCTTGCGCCGCTGACCATCCGGGCGTACGATTGTTTTGAGTGCGGGAATCTCCCGCAGCTCGGCCGGCCGGCCTGTGCCTTTGACTCCGGGATCCTCGACGCGGTTTTTTCAGAACACTTCAGGATACCCCAGCAGGTCGATGAAACGGCCTGTTATGCCATGGGCGACGATCACTGCAGGTTCGTGATCACGCCCCGGTAGGATTTTATTTTTACGCGATACCCGGGCTTCACCG